>JADLBP010000214.1 GCA_020847695.1 Planctomycetota bacterium | reverse complement strand
TCGCGCCTCGAAGTGACTCACCGCGTCGCGAGCACGCGAGCGAAGCAATCGCGCAGCCAGTACGTGAAGCGCCAGGGCTCGCGCTCGAGCTCGTCCGCGAGGTCGCGCGCGGGGGCCCAGCGCCACTCGCTCACCTCGTCGGCGAGCGGCGTCGGTGTGCCGCGCCACTCGCCGGAGAAGACGTGGTCGAACTCGTGCTCGAAGACGTCGACGCCGACCGGCGCGTGGTAGGTGAACTGGAAGAGCTCGACGAGCTCGCACCGCACGCCCATCTCCTCCGCGAGCCGGCGTGTCGCCGCTTCGGCCGGCGCCTCGCCTGGGCGCGGATGCGTGCAGCACGTGTTCGTCCACAGGCCGCCGGAGTGGTACTTCGCTTCCGCGCGACGCTGGAGCAACACGCGCTCGCCGTCGAAGACGAACACCGAAACCGCGCGGTGACGCGAGCCGAGCCGATGGGCCTCCGCCTTGCCGAGCGTCCGCTGCGAACCGTCGGCCGAGAGCAGGTCGCGTCCATCGGCATCGACGAGCACGACGCGCTCCTCCTCGCCTGCCTGCGCATTCCGGACGCGATCCTCCATCCAGCCATGCTCGACCGCCGTGGTGCATCCGTCAAGCAGCGTGCACGCGAGCGGAGCGTTCGATCGTCGCCGTTTCGCGCGCCCTCTGTCGCTCCGGTGACTCGCCGGTTAGCGTTCCAACATGCTCGATTCGGAGGACGCCGGCGCCGCGCTTCCCGAACGGCTGGGCGACTTCCGCTTGCTCGAGCGGCTCGGCACCGGCGGCATGGGCGTCGTGTACCGAGCGCGCGACGAAGTCCTTTCGCGCGAAGTCGCGCTCAAGTTGATCCGTCCGGAGAGCCTGCACTTCGAGGAAGCTCGCGAGCGTTTCCGTCGTGAGGTCGAAGCGGCGGCGAAGCTGCGCCATCCTGGGATCGTGCCGATCTACTCGGTCGGCGAGGCGTCGGGCCTGCCGTTCTTCACGATGGAGCTCGTCGAAGGCGTCTCGCTCGCGAGCGTCGTCGAACGGCTGCAAGGACGCGCGGCGAGCGAGCTCTCGGGCGCCGACCTGCGCGCGGCGGTCACGTCCGACAAGCAGCGCAACGCCACCCGCACCGCGCGCGCGGCCGAGAGCGGCGTCTTCGCGGGCACGTGGGTCCAAGCCTGCTGCCGACTGATGCTCCAGGTCGCCGATGCGCTGCAGCACGCGCACGAGAACGGCGTGCTGCATCGCGACGTCAAGCCTTCGAACATCGTCGTCACGCCCGACGGCCGGGCGATGCTGCTCGACTTCGGGCTGGCGAGCACGACGGAGTCGAGCCGCATCACTCGCACCGGCGCGCAAGCGGGGTCGCTGCCGTACATGGCGCCGGAGCGCTTCTCTCGCGGCTTGAGCGAAGCGGACGCGCGGGGTGACGTGTACTCGCTCGGCATTTCGCTCTACGAGTTGCTCGCGCTCCGCCTGCCGTTCGCGGCGGACTCGATCGAGGAGCTGTTGCACTCGATCGCGACGGGCGACCACGCGCCTCTGCTCGAACGTAACGCCGCGGTGCCGCCCGACGCGGCGATCGTGTGCGCGACCGCGATGGAGCGCGAGCCCGCGCGGCGGTATGCGAGCGCCGAGGCCTTCGCCCGCGATCTTCGCAACCTGCTGGAGCTGCGGCCGATCTCGGCGCGAGCGCCGAGCGCCGGTTTGCGAGCCAAACGCTGGGTCCAACGCCATCCGACGGGCACCGTCGCGCTCGCGCTCGGCTTCCTGCTGATCGTCGTCGCTCCGACGATCGCGGCGTGGCGCATCCGCGAGGAACGCGACGTCGCGGTGCGCGAGCTGGCGGTGCGACGCCAGATGCTGGGCTTCTTCCTCGATCTCCTGAAGTCCGCCGACGCCGAGATGGCGGATGTCGATGCGCGCACGGTGCAGGATCTCGTCGACGACGGCGCGCGGCGCATCCGCACCTCGTTGGTCGACGCGCCGGAGGTGCGCGGCCCGGTGCTGGCGGAGCTCGCGAAGGTGCAGAACTCGCTCGGCAGGCCGCGCGAGGCGGTGGAGCTCGCTCGCGCGGCGCTCGAGCTCCAGTCCGAGCTGCCCGACACGAGCGCCGCGTCGCAGACGGCGCTGCGCCGGTTGACGGGGAGTGCGCTCGGCCAACTGGGTGAGTACGAAGCGTCCGATGACGAGCTGAAGGCCGCGCGTTCCCTCGCCGAGGCGAGCGGCGATCGCCACGAGCTCGTCACGATCGAGTTGGAGCTCGCCGCGAACGAATTCCGTCGGCAGCAACTCGACGCGGCGACGACGCGCCTCGACGCGATCGCGAGCGAGGCCGAGTCGGCCGCGTCCGGCGATTCGTCGACCGCGATGTCGTGGCTGATGCTGCGCGCCGAGATCGCGAACGCGCGCGGTCGCTTCGACGAGGCCGAGGCGAGCTACGTGCGCGCGGTCGACCTCGAGACGGAACGCCACGGTCGCAACCACCCGCAAGTCGCGCGGCAACTGCAGAACCTCGCGGTCGTGCTGCTCGCGCAGAAGCGGCCCGCGGACGCGCTGCCGTTGCTCGTCGAAGCGCGTGAGATCCGCGCGGCGACCGAGCAACGCGAAGGTCTCGAAGACGCGCGGCTCGCGTTCAATCTCGCGGCGGTCCAGTCGCGCCTCGAACGGCCGGCGGAAAGTGCCGCGGAGTTCGGCCGGGCCCTGGAGCTCACGCGCAAGCTGACCGGTGACTCGCCTCAGACGGCGAAGGCGGCCGCGGGCATGGGCTCCGCGCTGTTCAAGGCCGGAGAGCTCGAGCGCGCGGAGACCGTGCTGCGCGAAGCGCTCGAGCTCAGCCGTCGTTACGTGCCTCGGCAGGGTTGGAGCGCCGCCGAAGCTCCGCTGTGGCTCGCGCGTTGTCTGGTGAAGCGCGCGAACCCCGCGGAGGCCGCCGAGCTCTTCGAGGAGGTGCTCGCGTGCCTCGACGAGACGGCGAACGGCCGCCCCGACCTCGCTGCGAAGATCGAGGGCGAGCTCGCGGACGCGCTCGCGGCGCTCGGCCGCGACTCGGAAGCGGAGACCCACCGCGAGCGCCAACGCGCGTGGCTGGACGAGTAGGCGCGAGCGCGTCCGACCGATCCGCACGCGCTGCGGCGCGCCGGATGTCACTCGATCTGCATTCCGCGCTCCCCGCGTCGCGTCGAAGGCGCCGCCGAAATTTGTTCGGCGATCGACGCCACCACTCGCCGTCGTTCGTCGTAGCCTGCCCCTTTCTCGGCGTGGATCCCTCGGTCCGTGGCCCGCGAACCCGCGTCCCGTCCGGCGCGTTCGCTCGGCGCGAGGAGCGCGGACCGGCGGCGCGCGCGATCGAACAGGAGCTCCCGGAATGCAACTCACCCGAATCGTCACGGCCAGCCTGTCGTTTCTACTGACCTGCGCGCTGGCGGGCGCGAGCCCCACGCCCGAGCCGCTGTCCGGCGGCCAAGGCGATGGCGCGAGCCCGCAGGCGCCCGAACGCGCGGAGGTCGCGGGCGAGAACACGCCTCAGGGCGCGGTGCAGACGTACCTCGAGGCGTGCCGGGACAATCGTTACGAGGACGCGGCGCGCTACCTCGACCTGGCGAACGTCCCCGCGGCGGCGCGGGCCGAGACCGGACCATTGCTCGCGAAGAAGCTGAAGGTGGTGCTCGACCAGACGATCTGGGTAGACCTGGATGCACTGAGCACCGATCCGCGCGGTCGGCTCGACGACGACCTGCCTGACGATCGCGAGCTGATCGGGAAGCTCGAAACGGCGCGCGGCGGCGCCGCGGAGATCCGCATGCAGCGCGCGCCGGACGGCAGCATTTGGCGCTTCTCCGAGGCGACGGTTGCGCGCATCCCCGGCCTCTACGCCGAGTTCGGGTACGGCCGGATCGGTGAGCTCCTGCCGGGCGCCTTCTTCGACCTCCGCTTCCTCGACGTCCAGCTTTGGCAGTGGCTCGGCTTGGCGGTTTTCGCCGTCCTCGCCTTCCTCTCGGCGTCGCTCGTGGTCGGCGCGGCGCAGCTCGTGCTCAAGCCGATCGTCGCGCGCTCGAAGACGGACGTCGACGATCAGCTCTTGCGCCTGACGACGGCGCCCGTGCGTTTCGCGCTCGCGGTCTTTCTCTTCGCGACCGGCGGACGCTGGCTGCACCTCGCGGTTCCAGCCCAGCGCTTCGTCGACGGTTTGGAGAAGGGCCTCGCGTTCGTCGCGATCGCGTGGCTGCTCGTTCGCTCGGTCGACGTCTTCTCGCGCATCGTGCGGTCGCGCTTCTTGCGGGACGGCCGGACCGCGGCGGTCGCCGTGCTCCCGCTGGTGGAAAAGTCCGCGAAGGTGGCGCTGCTCGCGCTCGCGCTGATCGCCATGCTCCAGAACATCGGCTTCGACGTCACAGGGCTGATCGCCGGCCTCGGCGTCGGCGGCTTGGCGCTCGCGCTCGCGGCACAGAAGACCGTCGAGAACCTGTTCGGCGGCGTCAGCCTGATCGTCGACCAGCCCGTGCGGGTCGGCGACTTCTGCCGCTTCGGCGAGAAGGTCGGCACCGTCGAGGACGTCGGGATGCGCTCGACTCGCGTGCGCACACTGGATCGCACGCTGCTCAGCATCCCCAACTCGGAGTTCTCGCAGATGCAGCTCGAGAACTTCGCCGAGCGCGACAAGATCCGCTTCTTCACCGTGCTCGGGCTGCGCTACGAGACGACGGCCGACCAGCTGCGGTGGGTGCTCGCGGAGATCCGCAAGCTCCTCGTGGGGCATTCCAAGGTCGATCCGGATCCGGCCCGCGTGAGGTTCGTCGGGTACGGCGACTACTCGTTGAACCTGGAGATCTTCGCGTTCGTGCGCACGCGGGACTTCAACGAGTACCTCGGGATCCAAGAGGACTTGCTCCTGCGCATCATGGACATCGTCGGCGCGTCGGGCACCGGGTTCGCGTTCCCCTCGCAGACGATGTATCTCGCTCGCGACTCCGGCAACGACGCCGAGCGCACGCGCGCGGCCGAACGAACCGTCGAGCGCTGGCGCACCGACGGCGAGCTGCCGTTCCCGGACTACGGGCCGCAGAAGCTCGCGGAGTTCGACGACACGGTCGAGTACCCGCCGCGCGGGTCGGCGCTGGAGCAACGGGCGTAGACCCGAGCGCTCGCCGCCGCGCTCGGCGCGCCTGCGCCTTCACGAGAGTGGCGGCAGCTGGCCCGCGCGGATGTACGCGTACTTGTAGAAGAAGAGGCCGGACAGCGCGGTCAGCCCGGCGAGCACGTAGAGCGCGGGCTGAGCCGGGCTCAGCCGTCCGAGATTGCCGAACGCGACGAACGCCGCGGGCAGTGCGACGAGCACGCGCGTCCCGAGCAGGTACGGAAAGCGGAAGCTCCCCATCCGCGCGACGCGGAGGAACGCGACCGCCTGGCGCGCGTTCGCGGTCTTGCCAGGTCGCTTCTCCTCCATCACCAGGAAGATACCGTGCAGCGTCAGGCCGAGGCCGAACCACATCCACAGCTCGTCCGCCTTCGACGTGAAGGGCATCAGCACCGCCGAGCCGCACAGCAGCGCTTGCGCGATCAAGTGCGGCAAGAGGCGCGGCTCCTGCCACAGATCGCGACCCTCGCACTGCTTGAAGAGGAACGCGGTGTAGCCCGCGACGCCGAGCGCGAGGATCGCGTTGATCCAACGGAACGCGTCCGCGACGCCGGCCCAGTTGACGTCGCTCTGTCCACCGAAGCTCGCGAGTCCGCGCGCGCCGAGCGCGACCGTCACGGTGCCGCCGAACGCCATCAGGATCCACGCGCCGCGGACCAGCCAGCTCTTCGGGTTGCCGCGCGTCAGCAACGTCAGGAACTTCTTCGGGCGCTTGAGGTCCTCGACCAGCAGGAACGTCGTGATCCCGAGGAACACGAGCGCGACGAGCTCCGGCGCGAAGTCGCGCACGTTGCCTTGGAGCCCGAGCGCGGCGCCGAACGGCGCGAGCAGCGCGGCTCCGGCGGCGACGCCCTTGGTCACCAAGTACGCGGCGACCTGCCAGCCCCACTCGACCTTGTGGCCCGCATCGAGCACCGTGCGGACCGTCGCGCGCGGCGCGACTTCCTCGGGCCAGGGCTCGGGCTTGTCGCTCGGCCGCTCGCTCCACATGTACGTCGCGGGCCGCTCGGCGACGCCGGGCTCGAGCGCGTCCGGCAGCACGTCGAGGTAGTGCACGTTCGGGCCGGTGTTCTGCTCGACGCGGCGTTGGAGCGTCGGATGCTCCTTGACCATCCGCGCGATCCGCGAGTTCGGATCGTGGAGGTCGCCCGAGATGATCGCTTGCTCGGGACAGACGACGACGCACGCGGGCTCGAGCTGCTTCTCGACGCGGTGCGCGCAGTAGTGGCACTTCTCGACCGCGCCGAGGTCCTCGTTCAGGTAGATCGCGTCGTACGGACAGCCCTGCATGCACGCGCGGCAGCCGATGCACGCGTCGCGATCGATGTCGACGATGCCGTCGGTGCGCTTCTCGAGCGCGTTGACCGGACAGATCGTGACGCACGGCGCCTTCGTGCAGTGATTGCAGCGCAGCACGCTGAAGTGGCGCTTGACCGCCGGGAACGTCCCCTTCTCGGTGTACTTCACCCACGTGCGGAAGTTCCCGAGCGGCACGTCGTTCTCCGACTTGCACGCAACGGTGCAGGCGTGACAGCCGATGCACTTGCGGTGGTCGATCAGGAAGCCGTACTGCATCGCGGGATCTTAGCGAGCGGACGACCGAAGCGAGCTCACGCTTTCGCCTGCGCTTTGACCCGCAGCGCCTCGATGTCCTCGTGCTTGCCGACGACCACCAAAGATCGAACCGACGCGAGCGGCGTGCTCGGTTCCGCGGCGCGGCGCTTGACGCCGGCCGGATCCTGCTCGACGAGCGAGATCACGGTGACCCCGTGCTCGCGAGCGACGCCGCTCGACTCCAGCGTGCCGCCGCGCCAGCGCTCCGGGAGCTCGATCTCGGCGACCTCGTAGCCTTCCGGGAGCTCGACCCAGTCGCCGTCGCGCTCGCCGACGAGCTTGGTGCGCCGCGCCTGGTTCTGGACGACCTCGAGGTGGATCGCGGCGATCAGATCGCGGCGCGTGATCCGGCCGACCAGCACCCGTCGCCCGTGACGGATTTCCACGACGGGAAGCTCCTCGAGCTCGGGATCGTCGAAGCTCGGCATGATCTCGGCGAGCGACATCTCGCCGGTGACGCCCGCCGCGGGCTGCATCACGTCGGCCGCGATCCGAGTCGGGCCGGTCGGCTCGCGGTTGAGGTGCTCCTTGACGTCGTGGAGGTCGATCAGGCCCTGCAGCTCGCCCTCGTCGCCGACGACGTAGATCACGTCGAGGCGCGTCTCGCGGAAGCGGCGCAGCACCTCGGCGAGCGGCGCGGACCAACTCAGCGCCAGCGAGCCCGACCGCACCAGGTCGCGCACGCGGACGCGGCGCAGCGTCAGATCCTCGATCCCGACGTCGATCGGTACGCCACGCGCGCGCAGCGACTCGGTGAAGATCGAATCGCGAGCGAGCCACCGCGCGACCAGCGCGCTCGCGACCGTCGCGAGCACCAGCGGCAGGATCAGGCCGAAGTCGTGAGTCAGCTCGAGGATCATCACCATCGACATGATCGGCGCGTGCGTCAGGCCCGCGATCAACGACGCCATGCCGACGACGGCGAACGCGGCGTCCGGCGTCGCGAGGGCCGGCCACGTGCGGCCGACTGCGGCCGCGAAGAGCGCGCCGAGGCACGCGCCGGCGAGCAGCGCCGGCGTGAACACGCCGCCCGGCGCGCCGGAACCGACCGAGAGCGCGGTCGCGATCGGCTTCGCGAGCAACAGCAAAGCGACCGTGCCGAGCACCAGCCGCCCGTCGAGGATGTCGCTGGTCGCGGTGTAGCCGTTGCCGAAGACCTCGGGCACCTGCGTGCCGATCAGGCCGACCGCGAGGCCGCCGAGCGCGAGCTTGACCTCGAGCGGCGCGTCGAAGCGCGCGAAGAGCTTGGCTCCGCTGCGCAGCACGCGCTGGAAGCCGACCGCGACGACTCCGGCGACCAGCCCGAGCACCAGGACGAGCATCACCGGCCCGAAACCGTCGATCGAGAGGTCGGTCGGCATCGAGTACACCGCCGCGTCGCTGCCGCGGATCGCGCGCATCGACAGCGCCGCGAACACCGACGACACCACCAGCGGCGCGAAGATCTCGATCGCGAAGCTCGCGAGGATCACCTCGCCGACGAAGAACGCGCCCGCGAGCGGCGCGTTGTACGCCGCCGCCATCCCCGCCGCGACGCCGCAGCCGAGCAGCAGCGAGTGCCGCGCGGGCTCGAACTTCGCGGTGCGCGCGAGCTTGGAAGCGAACGCGGCGGCGAGCTGCACGATCGGTCCCTCGCGACCGACCGAGCCGCCCGTAGAAATCACGGCGACGGCCGCGGCCGCGCGCGTGACGATCGGTCGGCCCTTGATGCGTCGCCGGCGCACCGATACGGCTTCCATGATCCCGCTGATGCCGAACGGTTTCGCTCGCGGCGCGAAGAAACGGATCACCAACGCCGCGACCAGGCCGCCTAGCGCGGGCAAGCCGACGCGCGCCCACCACGGCATTTCACGGGCGGCGTCGACGAACGTTCCGGTGCGACCGGTGACCGCACGCTGTGCGAGATCGACCAGCAGCTGGAACCCGACCGCGAGCACGCCGCCCAGCGCGCCGACGACGGCCGCGAGCAGGAAGTTGGTCGTGGTGGCGAGCGCTCGCCGCTCCGGGAGGATCTTCAAGACGCCCACGGTGCAAGCGTGCGGCCGGTCGCGCAAGAGTGAGGCGCCGCGGGGTGTCTGTTAGCATCGATTGGAACTTCCCATGCTCCCCTTCACGCTCAAGACGTTCACGGACTCCGGCTGCTGCACGCACCTGATCGGCTGCCGCGCGACCCACCAAGCGCTGCTGGTCGATCCGAAGCTCGGCAAGCGCGCGAGCTACCTCGACACGGCGAACAAGTTCGGTCTCACGATCGTCGCGGTGCTCGACACGCACACGCACGCCGACCACCTCTCGGACTCGCTCGCGTTCCTCGACGCCGGCACCGAGCTCCTGATGTCGGCGAAGACGACCTGCAAGCGCGCGCACCGAGCGCTGCACGACGGCGACGAGGTGCGCGTCGGCGAGCTCTCGTTCCGCGTCCTCGCCGTGCCGGGCCACACGCCGGATTCGATCGCGCTCGCGGGCCACGGGCTCGTGTTCACGGGCGACTCGCTGCTGGTCGGTGCGCTCGCCCGCGCGGACTTCCGCGGCAGCGATCCGAAGCAGCTCTTCGAGTCGGTGCGAACGAAACTCCTGACGCTCCCCGACGACACCGTCGTGTTGCCGGGCCACGGCTATCGCGACCTGCTCTTCAGCACGATCGGCCACGAGAAACGCCACAACCCCGACCTCCAACACGCGAACGGCGCGTCGTTCCTGCGGATGCTCGGCGCGAAGGCCGGCGACGGCAACACCCCGGACGTCGAGCTCACGCTGCAGCTCAACGTCGCCGCCAAACCCGCGCTGCCGTCGACGCCGACCGCGGCGATCGCGTGCTGCGCGCCGAGCACCAAGCTCGCCGTCGGCCCGCGGCCGATCGAGAAGCACTGCGAGGAGCTCGCGGCGCTCCAACCGCTGATCGCGCACGACCGCTGCTGGATCGACGTGCGCGATCCGCACGAGTACCGCGAGGCGCACATCCCGGGCGCGCTTTCGTACCCGCTCTCGGAGCTCGGCTTCCACCTCGAGGAGCTGCGCCGCGCCGGACCGGCGGTGCTGCAATGCCGCAGCGGCGTGCGCTCGATGACCGCGGCGAAGACGCTGCGCTACCTCGGCGTGCTCGACGAGCCGATCAACCTGATCGGCGGCATCCTGCGCTGGCAGGAGCTCGGGCTGCCGACCGAGCGCTAGCCCGCGCATCGAGATTGCGAGCACCCGCTGCGCCGCCTCGAGTCCCGATGTGGCGGACAAGCTCGTCCGCTCTCCCTGGCGGCGGACCGGGGCTCGACTTGGGGTCGCCAGGAGGCGGCCGGAAGCGCGCTCTAGTCGCCAGGCTCGGATGCAACGGCGGAGTTCGCCAGATCCGCGGCGAATCCGGGAGTGCGAGCGCAAGGCGCGGCGCTGAATCGCAGATCCCTGAACCACTTTCGCCGTCGGCGACGAGAATCGCGAGTCCCCTATCGGAGAGCCCCGATGTCGGCGTGGAAGAGTCTGAAGTCGTTTGCGCATCGCACGACGCTGATCGAGAACTCGGTCGCGCACATGAGGGCCGTGCTGGCGCGCGGCGAGCATCCGCACGGCCGCCCGCCGCCCGCGCCGAAGCGTGTGATCGTCGAGCCGACCAACGCCTGCAATCTGAAGTGCGCGTACTGCGGCAACAAGGACATGCTGCGGGCGCGGACGTTCC
>JADLBP010000213.1 GCA_020847695.1 Planctomycetota bacterium | reverse complement strand
CGAGCTCGAGCGCCTGAACACCGACGATCGAGAGAGCGGCGTCTTGACGTACGACGGCGTCCACATGCTGCCCGCGGGCAACGCGTTGATCGCGGACGAGATCGCGTCGTCGCTCGCGAGCGCGATCGCGATGCCCGAGCACACGACCGAGCTCGGGCTCGTGCCCGCGCCGCGCTCGGTCGAGAAGTACGGACTCGACCGTCGGGTCGGGTTGACGCACGTGCACGTCACCACGTCGAACCGCGAGCTCGAGCCCCAGCGCGCGGCTCTCGAAGCGCAGCTCGTCGCGCTCGGCGCGACGGTCGATCGCGATCAGGGCGCCAAGATCGAGCTGCGGTTGGACACCACGCTCGGGTTCCGCGACCTGTACCGGCTCGACGTCTCTTCGATGGAGATCACGGTCTCCGCGACGCGCGCCGACATCGTGCCGTACGCATCCGCCGACCTGCTCCAGCTCTGCTCCGCGTCGGTCGCCGCCGGTGACAAGCTCTGGGTGCCGCATGCGACGATCCTCGACGGCCCTGGCGTCGACTTCCGCGCGCTGTTGGTCGACGTCGCGCGCAAGCCGCACTCGCTGCGCGTCTTGAAGCAGCTCGTCGAGCTCTGCCACTTCTACAAGCTGCGCTATCTCCAGCTCCACTTGACCGACGACCAGGCGTTCACGTTCCCGTCGATCGCGTTCCCCGAGCTGGTCACTCCCGAGCAGCACTACACGCAAGCCGAGTTGCGCGAGCTCGTCGCCTACGCCGACGCGCGCGGCGTCGTGCTGATCCCCGAGCTCGAGATGCCGGGCCACTGCGGCCAGCTCGTCGCGCGCAAGCCGGAGCTCTTCCGCGCGAGCCCGCTGCACCACGCGACGATCGACTTCGCGAATCCGGCGGTCGTCGCGGCGATGGAGACGTTGGTCGCGGAGGCGTGCGACGTGTTCCGCTCGTCGCCGTGGTTCCACATCGGCGGCGACGAGTGCGATCTCGAGCACGTCGCCGACAGCCCGCACTTCGCTCCCGCGCTCGCGCGCGAGGGCGTCGCGAACGCGCGCGAGCTCTATCGCAAGTTCCTCGTGCACATGCACGCGGTCGTCAAGCGCCACGGCAAGCGCACGCTCGTCTGGGAAGGCTTCGCGCCAGGCGGCGAGGTCGAGATCCCGCGCGATCTCGTCGTCGTCGCGTACGAAGCGCTCTACTACCCGCCGGACGCGCTGCTGCGCGACGGCTACACGGTCGTCAATGCGGCGTGGAAGCCGCTCTACGTCGTCAACGATCGCCGCTGGTCGCCGCGCGAGATCTACGGCTGGAACCGCTTCCTCTGGCAGCACTTCATCGAAGGCTTCCCGGCGTTCCGCGGCCTCCAGGTCGCGCCGAACGAGCTCGTGCTCGGAGCGATGCTGTGCGCGTGGGAGCAACCGGAGTCGGCCGAGCTCGAGAGCCTGGTCGAGCGCGTGCCCGCGTTCGCCGAGCGACTGTGGCGCCCGAAGCTGCGCTCCGACTTCGCCGATTTCGAACGCCGGCGCGCCGCGGGAGCCGCCGCGCTCGCGAAGCTGCTCGACGGCGTGCGCTGAGCTCGCGCTACGCCGCGCTCGCGCCGTCGTCGCGCTTGGCGGTGACGCGCGCGATCGCGGTCAGGAGCTCGGCGAGCTGGATCGGCTTGGTCACGTAGCCGTCCATGCCCGCGTCGAGGAAGCGCTCGCGATCGCCTTTCATCGCGTGCGCGGTCAGCGCGATGATCGGGATGTGCCCGCCGGTCGAGAGCTCGCGTTCGCGGATCGCGCGCGCCGCGGCGAGGCCGTCCATCTCCGGCATCGAGCCGTCCATCAACACCAGGTCGAAGACGCCGGTCTGCAGCGCATCCAACGCTTCGCGGCCGTTGCCGACCAGCGTCACCGCGTAGCCCTGGCGCTCCAGTAGCCGCGCCGCGATCTTCTGGTTGACCAGGTTGTCCTCGGCGACCAACACGCTGAGCCCCGACGCGATCGCCGGCTTCGACTCGGCGTGCGCGGGCGCGACGACCGGTCGCGTCGTGGCCGTCGAAGCGCGCGCGACGATCCGGAAGAGCTCGTTCGGCAGGATCGGCTTCAGCGCGTACGTCTTGCGCTTGCGCTCGTCGTCGTCGCGTCGCCCGCTGCGCCGGCCGACGCTCAGCATCAGCACCAGGAACGGACGGTCGTCACCCGTCGGCAGCACGAGATCGGAACCGTCGCGCACGCCGCGGTCCGCGTCGAGGAACACGAACGCGAACGGTCGCGATGCCGCGATCGCTTCGTCGACCGCGCGCTGACCCGCCGCGCGCTCGTCGACGGTGGTGACGTCGAGACCCCAGCGTTGCAGGAGCTCCGCGACCACCGCGCGGTTCTTCGGGTGCGGATCGACCACGAGCGCGCGGCGGCCGACGAGCTCGCCGACGCACACGTACGTCCGCGACCGACGCTCGGTGCGCGCCGCGAACCGGAGGTCGAACCAGAAGCGACTGCCGCGCCCGGGTTCGCTCGCGAGCTCGACGCGACCGCCCATGCGCTCGACGAGCTGCGACGAGATCGCGAGCCCGAGCCCGGTGCCGCCGTAGCGCCGCGTGATCGAGCCGTCGGCCTGCGCGAACGCGTCGAAGATGCGCTGCTGCTTCGCGGGCTCGATGCCGATGCCGGTGTCGGAGACCTCGAAGCGCAGCCGCACGAAGTCGGCGCCGGCCTCGAGCAAGTCGACGCGCACCTCGATCTCGCCTTGCTCGGTGAACTTGATCGCGTTGGCGATCAGGTTCTGCAGCACCTGCCGCAGCCGACCGGGATCGCCGAGCACGAGCTCCGGGAGATCGGGCGCGATGCGGCAGCAGAACGAGAGCCCCTTCTGCGCGGCGCGCAACGCGCTGGTCTTCAGCATCACCAGCAGGCTGTCCTCGAGCTGGAACGGGATCGTCTCGATCGTCAGCTTGCCCGCCTCGATCTTCGAGAAGTCGAGGATGTCGTTGATCAGCGCGAGCATCGCCTCGCCCGAGCTGCGGATCAGGTCGGCGTACTCGCGCTGCTCCTCGTCGAGCTCGGTGCCGAGCAGGAGCTCGGTCATCCCGAGCACGCCGTTCATCGGCGTGCGGATCTCGTGGCTCATCTTCGCGAGGAACTCGGCCTTGATCCGCGCGGCGGCGAGCGCGTCCTCGCGCGCGGCGGAGAGCTCGCTGGTCCGTTCACTGACGCGCAGCTCGAGCCCGGCGGCGAGCCGCTCGAGCTCGTCGCGCGCGCCCGCGAGCTCGCGGGTGCGCTCCGCCAGCAGCGCTTCGACGCGCGCACGCTCGGCGCGTTCGGCTCGGAGCTCGGCGTCGCTCATCGCGCGTCGCGCTTCGTCGCGGAACGCGACGGCGGGGAATGGAGGGGAGTGAGCATCGGGACCGCGGACCTGGGCGCAGCCCGCGAGCTCCTCCTTTCGGAGCTTCGACGTCCCCGACTTTCCCCGCGCGCAGGAAAATCGTTCCGTGCCGCGTCACTCCACGGTCCTGCGGCGTCGCCGGGCGTCGCGGGGCGCCGAAGAGGAGCTCGGGAGAGCACGCCGCAGCGCCGACGGCAGCGCGCGGCTCGAACCGCGCTCCGTGCGGTCGATGCGCGCTCGCTGGGCTCGAAGCGCGCTCGTCCGGGGGCGATCCGCGCTCGCGTCGCTGCGAGGACGCCCGCGTGGCTCGACACGCCCTCGCTCGGCGGGCAGGATGCGCGCGGAGCCCCGACGGTGAAGACTTCCCACGCGCTCGTGCTCGCCCTGATCGTGCTGGTCGAGCTCGCGATCTCCGGGATCGAGCCGCGCGACCGCTTCACGTGGTTCCTCGAGGTCGCGCCGGTGTTGCTGGCGCTGCCGTTGATCGCCGCGACGTGGTCGCGCTTCCGCTGGACGAGCCTCGCGGTCGTGCTGATCGCGCTCCACGCGTCGATCCTGATCCTCGGCGGCCACTACACGTACGCGGAGGTGCCGCTCGGCTTCTGGATGCAGGACACGTTCGGGTTCGCGCGCAACCACTACGACCGGATCGGTCACGTCGCGCAAGGCTTCGTCCCCGCGCTGATCGCGCGCGAGCTCTACCTGCGCACGTCGCCGTTGAAGCGCGGCGGTTGGCTGTTCTTCGTCGTCACGTGCACGTGCCTCGCGATCAGCGCGTTCTACGAGCTCGTCGAATGGTGGACCGCCGTCGCGACCGGCGAAGGAGCGACTGCTTTCCTCGGCACGCAAGGCGACGTGTGGGACACGCAGTGGGACATGTTCCTCGCGCTGTGCGGCGCGCTCGGCTCACAGCTCTTGCTCGCGCGCGTGCACGACCGCCAGCTCGAGCGGCGCACCGGCGACCACCAAACGGATTCGCGGCGCCGATGACCCCAGGGCGAAGTGCTCGTTGGGTCCTCGCGGGTCTCGCCTACGCGTGGCCGGCGGCCGTCGTCGCGCTGGGGCTCGCCAGCGACTATTGGCGGTGGAACGAGGACGGTCGCTACGCGGAATGGTTCAAGGCCCTCGGAACCTCGGCCGTTGCGTTACCTGCGATCACGTTGGCGTGGCTCGCCGTGCTCGGTCCCCGAACTTGGCCACAACGCGTGGTGCGCCTCGTCATCCTGTGGACGATTCTCGGGCTCGAGCTCGTGCTCGTCGCGTTCGTCTTGATGGCGAGCACGGGCGGCGTGTGACCCGCCAGGCGACAGTCACGGCAGGATCGTGAACTGCAACGCGTTCGACAGGCCGGTGTTGTTCGGCGCGACGAAGCCCGGGTCGCGGTACCACCACTGCGCGTAGACGACGCGGCCGGGGACGAGCGCGGAGTCGGCACCGCTCGCGATGTACGAGTTGAAGTCG
>JADLBP010000212.1 GCA_020847695.1 Planctomycetota bacterium | reverse complement strand
TGGTGGGACGGCGCGTGCGGCGAGGGTCCGAACGGCAAGCGCCAGGTCTACGACTTCGAGCGCTTCACGAAGATCGTGCGCGAGCTCCAACCGAACGCCGTGATCTTCAGCGACATCGGCCCCGACGTGCGCTGGGTCGGCAACGAGGGCGGCTTCGCGGGCGAGACGTGTTGGTCGATGCTCTCGCCGAAGGGCTACGCGCGCGGCGAAGGCGGGCCGCCGGTCGAGATGCTGAACCAAGGCGTGATCGACGGCACCGACTGGATCCCCGCGGAATGCGACGTCTCGATCCGGCCCGGTTGGTACTACCACGCCGAGCAGGACGAGCACGTCAAGTCGCTCGAAGCGCTCGAGGAGATCTGGTACGGCTCGGTCGGGCGGAACGCGTCGCTGCTGCTCAACCTGCCGGTCGATCGACGCGGACTGGTGCACGAGCACGACGCCGCGCGGCTGCTCGAGCTGCGCGCCGCGCTCGACGCGACGTTCGCGCAGAACCTCGCGACCGACGCGCGGGCGAGCGCGGACTCGGCGCGCCCCGGGAACGACGCGTCGCGCGTGCTCGACGGCGATCGTGCGACCTATTGCGTCACAGGGGACGACTCGATGTGCGGCCGGGTCGAACTCGACCTCGGCACCGAGCGCGCGTTCAACCGCATCGAGCTCTCGGAGCCGATCGCGTTCGGCCAACGCGTCGAGGCGTTCACCGTCTCGGTGCTCGACGAAGTGGACGGGGGCTGGCGCGAGCTCGCGCGCGGCACGACGATCGGCCGCAGGCGCGTCCTGCGCATCCCGACCACCCGCGCAACCAAGATCGAGCTCGAGATCCAGCGCTCGCGCGGCGAACCGCTGCTCTCCGAGTTCGGCCTCTACGCCGCTCCGCCCAAGGTCTCGATCGCGACCGAGGAGCGCGAGTTCTACGACCCGCTCGCGGTGCGCGTGAAGTGCGACGATCCCGGCGCGACGCTCCGCTACACGCTCGACGGCTCGGTCCCGACCGCGAGCTCGCCCGAGCTGCCAGAGCCGCTGATGCTGACCGAGAGTTGCACGCTCTCGGTCGTCGCGTCGCGCGACGGCGCGCAGAGCGCGATCGCGCGCGCCGAGTTCCGGCGGCTCACGCCGAAGGACCTGTTGCCCGGCACCGTGTTCGTGCGCGCGCCGGATCCCGGCCTCGCGTGGCGCTACTTCGAAGGCGGTTGGCAGAGCCTGGTCGACCTCGACCGCGCGACTCCGGTCGCGACCGGAGTCACGTCGGTGATCGACTTCGAGCCGGCGGCGCGCAGCGAGCACTTCGCGCTCTGCTGGGAGGGCCTGATCCAGGCACCGGACACCGGGCTCTTCCGAGTCGCGCTCGCGAGCGACGACGGAGCGCGCCTGTGGATCGACGACCGGCTGGTCGTCGATCACGACGGCCTGCACGGAATGAGCACGAAGCACGGCACGATCGGCCTCTTCGCCGGCTTGCACCGCTTCAAGCTCGCCTACTTCAACGCGACCGGCAATTTCGGCCTCTCGCTGCGCTGGAGCGTGCCGAAGAAGGCGGAGACCGACGTCCCGGGGCACGCGTTCGCGCACTGACGCGCGCCGGCGGCACGATCCGAATTCGTTGACGTACGATCGTCGCCGGCGCCGTCGGGAGGCGCCGGAAGACGATGGCACCTCCGGTCGACACGGCGCTCGAGGAACTGGTCGCGCGCGCGGCCTGGATCCGCAAGCTCGCGCGCGCGCTCGTGCGCGATCCCGACGCGGCCGACGAGCTGGTCCAGGAGGCGTGGGTCGCGGCGCTCGAGCGTCCGCCCGAGCCCGGGATGCCGATCCGGCGTTGGCTCGCGGCCGTGATGCGCAACTTCGCGCGCGATCGTTGGCGGGAGAGCGAGCGACGCGCCGCGACCGAGCGCGCGGCCGCGCGGCCCGAGCGCTCGGGCGACGCCGCGCTCGACCAACTCGACGCGCACGCACTGCTGGTCGAAGCGGTGCGCGCGCTCGACGAGCCCTACCGCACCACCGTCGTGCTGCGCTTCCTCGAAGAGCTCTCGCCCGCCGAAGTCGCCGCGCGCACCGGCGTCCCGTTGCGCACGGTGCACACGCGGACGACGCGCGCGCTCGCGAAGCTGCGCGAGCGGCTCGACCGCCGCGCCGGCGATCGTGCGACGTGGCTCGCGTGCCTCGCGCCGCTTCTGCAGCACCCCGGAACCCCCTACCTCGGAGCCTTGCTCGTGAACTCGAAGCTCTTCGTCGCCGCCGCCGCGCTCGCGGTCGTCTCCGCCACCGGCTGGTGGCTCGCGCGCGGACCCGAAGCGGCGTTGGTCGAGCGCGCGTCGGACGTCCGTTCGTCGAGCGAGCGACCGGCCGCGCTCGACGCGAGCGCTCCGAGTCTCGAACGCGCCGAGGTCGCGACCACCACGCCGACTCCTGCGCCGGCTCCGGCGACGCTTGCAGCCGCCGCGCCGCTCGCCACCGCGACGCGCGTCCGCGGCCTGGTGATCGGCGCCGACGATCAACCGCTCGCCGGCGTCGAGGTCGAGCTCCAGCCGGACTCCGAAACCGCCGTCGCGAACACCGACGCGCCGCCTCCGCGCGCGAAGACCGACACGCGCGGCGCGTTCGAGTTCGCCGAGCCGCCGAAGTCGGGCCGCGTGCGCATCGCGACCGTCGGCTTCACCACCGTCTTCGAGCCTCGGTACGTGCCCGGCGCGCCCGAGCGCGAGCTGGTCGTCGTCGCCGCACCGAGCCTGGACTTCTCCGGCACGGTCGTCGACGAGCACGGTGCGCCGATCGCGCGCGCGACCGTCGCGCTGCAAGGCGCTCTCGAGCTGCGCTCGCGGCTCTCGCGCGTGATCGACGGCTCGCGAGCGCTGACCTGGACCGCGACGACCGACGACCACGGTCGATTCGCGTTGCCGGAGACGCCGTCGCTCCCGCAAGGCAAGCTCTTCGCGTCGTGCGCGGGCTACGTGATGGCGAGTCTCGCCGAACCGCAGCGCTCGGACTCGACGTTGTCGTTCACGCTCGCCAAGGGCTCGTTCGTGCTCGCCGGCCAGGTCGTCTTCCCCGACGGCAAACCGTGCCCGGGCGCGTGGGTCTCGCTCGGCGAGGACGACGCGACCACCGACGCCGACGGACGCTTCCGCATCGAGCCGACCGACGCGGTGCGCGAGGGCCACGAGGAGCTCAAGCTCGCGTTGCGCGCGGTGAAGCAGGGCTGGCTGCCGGTGCGGCTCGTCGCCGCCGCGGATTCGATCGACGCGCCGCACGCGTGGCCGGAGCCGTTGGTGTTGACGCTGGAGCGCGAGGCGCTCGCGATCCGAGGGCGCGTGCTCGACGCCGACGGCAAGTTGGTCCCGAAGGCTCGCCTGCGCCTGCTCGACGGCGAGTACGCCGGTATGCGGCGACACGAGATCGACGGCATCCGCTTCAGCACCGAGTCGACGTACGAGCAGTTGATCCGCGGCGGCGACTGGGACGAAGCCGTGACCGCGACCGAGCTCGGCGCGTTCGAGTTCACGGGGCTCCAGCAGCGCGCGTACGTGCTCCGCGCCATCGATCCGCGCACGCTCGCGGTGCTGACCAGCGCTCCGATCGCCGCGGGCACCGACGACGTCGAGCTGCGCTTCGCTCCCGAGCCGCGCCGCATCCGCATCGCGGGCCGCGTCGAGTCGCTGCACGGCCGGCCGGTGCCGCACGAGCAGGTGACGCTGGTTCGCATCGTCGGCGACGGCACCTCGGCCGCGGATTTCGTGCACAGCGAGGCCACGTTCAGCGACGACGACGGCCGCTTCGAGTTCCTCGACGTCTCGACGCACGCGAGCCTGCTCACCGCCGGCCCGACTCGGCTCGACCTGGCTCCGGAGCTCGACCTCGAGGCGCTGAAGGTCGTCGTGCCGCAGAGCACGCACGCGCGCATCGAGCTCGGGCCCGACGCACCGAACGCGGACGGCTTCCGCTTCGTCGACGCCGAGGGAAAATCGATCTCGGTGGTCGTCGACCACGGCGGCCTCAGCTTCTCGTCCGAACGTTGGCTGCTCTCCGACGGCCGTTCGGAGACGATGTCGGTGCTCGAAAGCGCGACGACGTTGATCCTGACCCGCGGCAGCGAGGAGCTGCAACGGATCCCGGTGCGCCTCGCGCTCGACGAGCTCAACGTGATCCGACTCTGACCGAGCC
>JADLBP010000211.1 GCA_020847695.1 Planctomycetota bacterium | reverse complement strand
TCGGGTCGGTCGGGTTGTTCGGGTCGTCCCAGGACGACGCCAGCGCGATCGCTTCGTCGTAGTCCGCGAGCGCATCGTCGGTCTTGCCGAGATCGCGGTGGCAGAAGCCCATGTAGATGAAGGCTTCGTAGCCGAGGAAGCTCTGGTTCTGATAGTCGAGCGCGAAGTCCTCGAACGCCGCGACCGCCTTGTTGAGGCGATCCTTGCGGTTCGCTTCGTCCGGGCCGTAGATCTTCGAGTTGAAGTAGTACGTCTTGGCGAGGTTGTACCGCGCCTGCATGTACTGGTCGTTCAGGTAGTCGACGTTGGTCGCCCCCGGATCGGCGAGCAAGCGCTTGAACTGCTCGAGGCGCTCCTCGAGGCCGGACTTCGCCTCGGTGAAGATCTCCTGGGCCTTGTCCTTGAGCGCCCGTTTCTTGTCGGGGTTCTCTTCCTGGCCGACCATCGACGAGTACGTCTCGCCGAGCAGGCGATAGACCTCGGGCAAGCTGTTGCGCTCGCTCGCGGCCTCTTCGCTGCGCGGATACGCCGAGATCAGGTCGAGCTTGGCCTTCAGGATCGAATCGAGTTCGTCGCGGCGCTTCGGCAGATCGAGCTCGTCGCGCACCTTCTGCAAGCGCAGCGCGATGTCGATCACGATCAGCTTCAGGCTCTCGGCGCTGTCGATCGGGCCGCGCTTGCGCATCGCCGCGGTGAACGACTCGGCCAGGTCACCGTAGCCGCGCTCGGTGAGCCGCTGGACGAAGTCGGCATCGTCCTTGCCGAACACGACGTCGGATTGACCGAGCGCGGCGTTCGCGGTGGCGACGAGGAAAGCCAGAGAGATCCAGCGTTGCTTCATGGAGGTCGCTCGAGGGGGCCGGCTCAATCGCCCTTGCCGTCTTCCTTGGCGGGCTCGCTGGGCTTGTCACCCTTGGCGTCTTTCTTGCGCGAATCGGACGGCGCGGCCTTCTTCGTGGTCTTCTCGTGACCCGTGAACGCGTTGCCGTAGCGGTAGTAAACCTCGAGCGTCAGCACGTTGATCGCCGTCGAGTAGATCGGACCGCCCGAGAGAGACCAGCGGTCCGGCGTCAGCCAGCCGCCGCGGGTGCAGACATCGTTCTCCGAGTTCTTGTCCTGGAGCTGGAGGACGCAGTCCTTCATCCGCTCGTTCCACTGGTTCCAGTACGTCTGCGACTTGCGCGGGCTGTCCGGTCCGTCGAACTGGTTCAGCGCGAGCGAGCCGTAGTACCAGTAGTAGTAGTCGATCGACAGGCGTTCCTTGCCGATGTCGGGCGGGTCCTTGACCAGCCACTTCGCGCCGAGCTCGAGCACCGGGTCGTCGATGTCGTGGGACACGAACGTCCGGGTGAGCATGCCGAGCGCCGACATCACCGCCGGGTGGTACTTGTACTGGTCACCGTGGCCGCCGAGATCGGCGCCCGCTTGGTCGGGCATCAGGTAGCCGACGCGGCCGTCCTTCGCGGTGACGTAGGTGATGAAGTCCTGCGCGCCCTTCATCGAGTCCTCGGGCACCTCGAGGCCCGCGAGCGACGCGGACTTCAGCGCCATCACCACCCACGTCGTCACCGACGTGTCCGCGTCGCGCATCTCGACCTCGAACGAGTTCTGGTCGAGCTCGCCGCGGTCGCGGCGATCGATGACGTCTTGCTTCGAGGCATAGCGCCAGCCCCACAGGCCTGTCGAGTTCTGGGGGTTCGGCTTCTGCGCGTTGACCAGGAAGTTGATCGCCTTTTGCGCCGGCTCCTTCCACATACGGCTGTTGGTCATGCCGTACGCCTCCGACAGCGCCAGCGCAGCGAGCGCCTCGTTGTACATGAACGCGCGCGGGCTGGTAAACGAGCCGTCTTCGTTCTGACGCTCCTTCAACCATTTCAAGCCGTTCTTGATCACTTCGCCGATGCTGTGGCGCTTGGCCATCGCTTCGTCGACGAGCGTCTGCTTCGACGTGTTGTCGTACCCGGCGCCGAGGAAGGCGAGCAGCGAGAGCGCGGTCAAGCCCTCGTCGTAGTTCCGCTGGTAGGAGTCCGCCTGGTCCATCGGGATGCACTTCGGACCGAGCTCGGAGCACTTCGCGAGCACCTCCGCGGCGCTCCAGTAGCCGTCGTCCTGCTGGTGGCGGATTAGCCAGCGCAGGCCTTCGAGCACCGCGGCTTCCGTGCCCTGCGTCGCTCCACCGCCGCGACCCTTGCCGCCGCCACCCGGCCGGCGCGAAGCGTAGGTCGACGGCACGCCCGTGCCGTAGTGCCCGGGTCCGATGCCGACGCCGATCGACGTGCCGCCGGTCGCGCCGGGGGGCAGGTTCTCGGCCGCGGTCGGATCGCCGCGCTTCATGTGCAGGTCTTCCTGCGGGTCGTTGGTCGGGATGTAGGCGTCCTCTTCGAACGTGACGATCTCCGCCTCTTCGTTCTTCGGCACCGCCTTGCGCTCGATCGCCTCCTCCGGTTGCTCCACGACCGGCGGCGGGTCGGGGCGCTTCGCCATGTTCACCTCGACCGGGATCTCGACTTCCTTTTTCTCCTCGGTGACCGTGAACACGACCACGACCGCGCCGAGCACGACGTGGAAGGCCACCGAAATGACTACCCAGGGGGAGTTCTGGTAGGCCTGTTTGACGTATTCAACCGGATTGAACGCCATGGTTCGCTTCCGTCGGGGTGGGCGAGAGGGGGGCCGCGGGCAGGTAGGGCCGACGATGATGACGGTGATCGTCGGGCATGGATCGCGTCGAGTAAGGCAGGACCGAGCGACCTACCCGCTCACCGGTGTTCGGTTTCACACAGGGGCGAAGCGATCGGAGCGCGTCCTCCACTTCCCCCACCGGCGGCGGCACCTCGCGGTACCTGACCCATTCGACGAGAACCTCGAACCAGGACCGAGTGTCGTCGGTCCCGTGCTGCGCGAGCGCGAGGTCGACGGCCGTCGGGCCGAAATTCGAGGCGGGATAGGTTAGTCGAGGTCCGCGGAGTCGACAAGCACCCGCCGACGCCGATCACCGCAACGGCAACGGTCTGCCGTCGAGCTCCGCGGGCAGCGCGAGCCCCAGTTCGCCGAGCAGCGTCGGCACCACGTCCGCCGGCGACGCCGAGCGCGGATCGATCCCCGCGGCGACGCGGCCGCCCAGGAACACCAGCGGCACGCGACGGTCGTACGGGTGCGGCGTTCCGTGGCTCGTGCCGACACCGACGGACACCAGCCATCCGCGCCGCGGCTGGAACAGGACGTCGGCGGAGCGCTCCGACTCGAACGAATGCCGCTGGAGCCGCAGGTCGTCGGGCCAGGGTTTCGCGGGATCGAGCTCGGCGAGCTCGTCCGACGTGAACGCGCGCTCACACCACGGCGCCGCGGCTGCGAACGCGGCCTTGGCTTCGGCCCGGACGTCCTTCGGCGCCACGCCCGCCGCGCGCATGCGCTCGGCGGAGAAGCGGAGCCCGCCGGCGTCGGAATCGACGAAGAAATCGTCGCCGAAGCGCGCCTTCACCGCGGCGCGCGTGCTCTTGACCGCTGCGGCAAGCTCCTTCGACGAGACGCGGCCCGAGTCGACGCCCCGGGCGACCAGCGCCTCCGGGAGTTCGAGCACTCCGTGGTCCGCGCTGAGCACCGCGAGCCACCGTCCGGCTCCGACGCGCTCGTCGAGCAACGCGAAGAACTTCCCGAGTTCGCGGTCGTCGCGCAAGAGCAGGTCGGTCACCTCCCGCGAGTACGGACCGGTCGCGTGTCCGACGATGTCGCATGCCGAGCACGACACGCCGAGGTAGTCGACGTGCTCGTCGGAGCCCAGCGCGAGGCGCTCGACCGCGCGGCCGGCGAGTTCGAGCACCCAGCGATCCGAAAGCGGCGAGTGGTAGACGAAGCTCGCCCACTGCGCGCGCTGCTTGTCCTCCGGCGGCGTCGAGAGGTCGGGTGCGTCGTAAGGGAACGTGTGGCGTTTGTCGAGGAAGTTGGCCTCGCCCGCGCGATCGTCGGCGGCGGTCGACGTCCCGTCGAGCGATTCCGGAAGCGTGCTCGCCCAGCTCTCGCCGAGATCGCTCGCGCGCGCCCGCTCGAGCCAACCGTCGTTCCACGCACGCACGAACGACGGCAACTCGCGGGCGAACCACGTCGAGGTCATGAAGCCGCTGCCCGCGAGGTCCCACCACAACGCGAGGTCGGGGTGCTGACCGCCGAGCCCGATCGCCGCGCGGTCCTTGGTGCTGATCGTCACCGTCTGCGACTTCGGATCCGCCGCTTCGAGGTAGTCGGCGAGCCCGGGTCCGCGGATCGCGCGCGGCGAGCGCCCGTCCGCGAACGGCCGCGCGAACTGGCGCACCGGCTCGACCTCCGCGTCGGCGACGCAGTAGATGTCGGCGTTCTCCTCGCGAGCGAGCCAATCGTTGGCGACGATGCCGTGCTTCCACGGCATCCTTCCGGTGCCCAGCGTCGTGTGCCCGGGACACGTCTCGGTGCCCGCGTAGTCGTACTGCGCTTCGCTGAAGCGTCTGCCTTGCTCGACGAAGCGCTTGAAGCCGCCGGTCCAGAGCGTGCGCAGCCGATCGAGGTGCTCGGGGATCATCTGGTCGACGACGAAGATCACGACGAGCTTCGGTCGCTCGACGGGAGCCTCGGCGGAGAGTTCGGGCGCTTGGAGCGCGCCCAGCGCGAACGCGAACGCGGTCCACATGGCGCTATTGGATCCCGAGCGCCTTGAGACGGTTGTAGAACGTCCGCCGCGGGATGCCGAGCACGCGCGCCGCTTCGCCGCGCCGTCCGCCGGTCGCTTCGAGCGTCGCGCGGATGAGCTCCGACTCGACCTCCTCCATCCGCCGGCCGACCATCGCCTTGATCCCGGTCGCGCCGGTGCGCGGCGCGGAGGAGAGGTGGCTCGTCAGGTCGACGCCGAGCTCGTCACCGCCGAGCGCGAACATGCGCGTGATCTCGTTCTGCAGCTCGCGCACGTTGCCGGGCCAGTCGTGCGCCATCAGGCGCTCGAGCGCCTCACGCGTCACCGTCGGCTTGGTCCGATTGCCCTCCGTCGCGAGCCTCGCGAGGAAGTGCTCGATCAACACCGGGATGTCCTCGCGCCGCTCGCGCAGCGGTGGGATCTCGATCTGCACGACCTTGAGGCGGTAGTAGAGGTCTTCGCGGAAGCGACCGGCCTGGACCTCGCGCGCGAGATCGCGGTTGGTCGCGGAGATCACGCGCACGTCGACCGGCAGCTCCTCGTTGCCGCCGACTCGGCGCAGCCGACGCTCCTGCAGCACGCGCAAGAGCTTCGACTGCAACGCGAGGCTCATCTCGCCGATCTCGTCGAGGAACAGCACCCCGCCGTTCGCGGCTTCGACGAGCCCGACGCGGTCGCGAACCGCGCCGGTGTACGCGCCTTTGACGACGCCGAAGAGCTCGCTCTCGAGCAGCCCCTCCGCGATCGCGCCGCAGTTGACGCCGACGAACGGCTTGTGACGACGCGGACCGTTCTGGTGCAGCGACTGGGCGACGAGCTCCTTGCCCGTGCCGCTCTCGCCGAGCAGCAAGACCGGGAAGTCGCCTTCGGTGACGCGATCGAGCACGGAGAGCATCGCCATCATCGCGCGACCGCGGCCGATCAGCGAGGAGTACGAGTGGCGCAGCTCGAGTCCGCTCGGCACGAAGCCTTCCGAGAGCGAGTCGAGCGCTTGCGCCTGGTCGTGCAGCGCGCTCTTCAGCTCCTCGTTGACCACTTCGAGGCGTTTGCGCGCGCGCTCGTTCTCCTCGAGCAACCGGACGCGCTCCAGCGCGAGCGACGCTTGATCCGCGAACGCTTCGAGCAGGTCCTGTGCGGTCGCGTCGAACTGACCTTGCGCGAACCGGTTGTCGACGTAGAGGCAGCCGCGCACTTCGTCGCCGACGCGCATCGGCACGCACAGCACGCTGCGCAGCTTCATCTCGGCGACCGACGCCGCCGGCGCGAGCGCGTCGTCGTTGACCGCGTCGTCGGAGCGGAACGCTTGGCCGCTCTCTAGCACAGTCTTCGTGATCGAGCGGCTGACCTTGCGCAGCGCCTTCTTGACGTTCTCCTTGTCGATGTTGCGCGCCGCGATCACTTCCCAACCCGGCGGCACGCCGTCGTTCGACTCCGCGTCGACCACCGGCGCCGCGGCTTGCGCGGCGACGCGCTGGATCAGGAAACCGCGCTCGGCGCCGACGAGCTCGATCGCGGCATCGAGGATGCGATCGGGCAACGTCTCCGGCCGCGTCGCGCGCGCCATCTCCTTGTTCAATTCGAGGATGCGCAGCAGCGCGTGGCGGGTGGCGTCCTCGGCGGCGACGCCGGGAGCTTGCGGATTGCGTTTGAGGAAGCGAAACACGGTGTGCCTTCTGTGCAAGCCGTGCCCATTCCGGGCACGACGGGCTAACTTTGGCACGAATCGGTTGCTTTCGAAAGGGCTTCGGCGATCGCGCGGGTCACAAGCTGCACGGCGTGCTGCTGCGTCGGGCCCAATCCGCCCAACTCCTGGACCGCGCGAGCGAGGTCGAACCCGCGTGCGTCCGCGAGCGCGAGCCCCCGGACGCGCTCCGCCGCCAGGGATGCGCAGGCGAGCGCTGCCGCGCAGCCCCGTCCGGCCCACGCGAGGTCGCGCACCCGTCCGTCTGCCAGCCACACGCCGAACTCCAGCGCATCGCCGCAGGCCGGATTGACGCCGCGGCCGAGCCCGTCAGCCCCGACCGGCGCCCGGGCGTGGCGCGGCGTCAGGAAATGGGCTTGAAGTTCGGGGGGGAGCCTGGCCATTTCGCGCACCGGACAGAAGTGTAATCCAGGCCGCAAACCTATGTCAACCAACGGCTTGCAGCTCGGCTTACGCGCACCGGAGACCCACCCGCGGCCCACGATTTGCCTCAATGCGATTTTCAAGCTATCCTGTGGGGCTCCAACGATGACCCGACCAGGCAAACCCGTCGCGAGGCGGGGGCGCAAAGTCGCGGATCCACGGGAAACCGGGGACTGCCGGACTGCCGAACGTCGTCGCTCCCGCAAGGGAGATCGCATCCGAGGGGCAGACGGGGCCATCCCCCGCCTCGGAGCGCACGGTCCCACCGGCGCGGGCGAAACCCGCGGCGCGGACCGGACCGAAGGTCTGCGCGCCCCGGCGGCATGGTCTCGAGCGAACGCCACACCATGCCTTCCACCTCGGAGATCCTGATTCGCGCGCTGAGCGTCCACCGTGCCCTTGGGCCCGGCGCTCCCGCGACAGCTCGAGCGCGAAGCGACGCGGCGTTCGTCCTTACGACGGTTCGTGCGCACCGCGCGAACCGGGGCCAGGGCGAGCGGCGCAAGCCGCTCTCCACGGGGAAGGAAGCGGAACGGGCACGCTGGATGGGGACACCGGCGTGTTCGCGAAGGGGGAGCCAGCGTGGGTCTCGTCTTGTGGGGACGGGACGAGCTCGCGCTGCAGAAGGAGGTGCGCCTGCCGCGAGAGTGTGGGGACGCTCTTCGTCGGCGGCGTTTTCCGTCGTGCGGCTTCGTGCCGCGGCGATCGCAACGGGGAATGCCCGAGCCGCAAGGTCCGGGTAGCGATCTGCCTCGACGGAAACTGCGAGGGCCTGAAGCCGCGCTTCGGGCCCTCGCTCTTTTCCCTCACTCGGTCGCGTTGGCGCGCAGGCGATCCTTGAGGCGCTCGATCAAGCGCTGGTGGATCTTGCAGACCCGCGATTCCGAGAGTCCTTCGAGCTGACCGATCTCGCGCATCGGGAGCTCTTCCCAGTAGCGCAGGTACACGATGCGGTACTCCTGGTCGGAGAGCTTCTGCGCGACCAGCCGGAGCAGCTCCTCGCGCGACAACTTCTCACCCGGTGCGTCGCTGTGCGTGTCGGCGACGACGTCGATCCCGTGCGCTTCGTCGTCGTGGCCATCGGAGTCCCCACCGGAACCGGTCGGCTGCAACGGAACACCGGTCGAAAAAAGTTGTCGATACTCCGCGGGATCGAGGTCCATCCCGCGCGCGATCTCGTCGTCGGTCGGCTCGCGACCTAGCGCGGCACGCAGCTCTTCGCACACGCGCTTGTGTC
Organism: Planctomycetota bacterium; assembly: GCA_020847695.1. Classification (GTDB taxonomy): domain Bacteria; phylum Planctomycetota; class UBA1135; order UBA1135; genus JACRIN01. The sequence continues at coordinate 139,409 of JADLBP010000211.1, read as the reverse complement.
GCTCGATACGCGTGCGCCAGGGCCGCGGCAGCCAATCCTGCGTCCGCAGCTCGTCGAGCAGAGCGCCGCGAACCCGCAGCTCGCAGTACGACTCGAAGCGCACGCCTCGGGTCGCGTCGAAGCTCTCGATCGCGCCGATCAGCCCGACGTTGGCCGCCGTTTCGAGGTCGCCTCGTTCGACGCTGCGCGGAAGCCTGGAACCGAAACGGCGCACGACTTCGCGCACGAAAGGCTGGTAATGCTCGACCAGCAGATTGCGCGGTGCGTCGCCCGGCTTGCGCGCGTACGCGCGCCACAGCGTGCGAGCCCGACGCTCGCGATCACGTTCCGGCGACTGCGCAACGCGCGACGTTCGAATGCGAGCGTCCTTCGCGATCGGTGTCATGGATCAGCGCGCGGCCGCGCCGACGCGCGGCGGCGCGCCTCGGCGTGGAGCGATCGTTCGGATGGGGTCGTGCACGGCTTCTCGAGCGTCGAACCCGCGTCACCGCGAGCTCGCTGACCCCCTTGGCATACGGAATCCTGCGTGCCGATCAAGTCCCGAGTTGCACGCTCGTACGCGTCGACGGTCGCTCGAGTCGCCGTTCGACACCGACGCGCGCCCGCGGTTTCGGCGTGCGCGAAGCGCTCGCGAACACGTCGACGACCTCAGAAGTACAGTTCGCCTTCGTGCGCGTAGCCGAGCTCGGCGAGCACACGTCGCTCCGCGCGCCGCATCCGACGCCGCGCACCGTCGGCATGATCGTCGTGACCGCAGAGGTGCAGCACGCCGTGCACGACGTAGAGCGCGAGTTCCCTCGCCTCGGACCCGTTCCGCTCGGCGGCGACCGAGCGCGCGCGGTCGACGCTGACGAAGAGCTCCCCCACTGGCCCACCCGGCTCGTCGCCGAGGTCGAACGTGATCACGTCGGTGTTCGTCGGGTCGTCGAGCCACGTCGCGTGCAACCGAGCGAGCTCGCGGTCGGACACGAACACGACCGAGAACCACGCCGCCCCGCGCCCGCCGGCTGCGGCCGCCGCGCGCACCGCCCTGCGCACGCGCGCGTCGGTCAGCGGGCGGCGACGGACCCGCCACGCGATGTCGACCCGCGCCGGCGCGGGCTTACAGAGCTTCTTCCGGGGCGCCGCCAACGCGATTGGGCGCCTCGTAGGCGCGCACGATCTGCTCGACCAAGGGGTGGCGCACGATGTCGCGCACGTCGAACTCGACCACGCCGATGTCGGCGAAGCCTTGCAGGCGCGCGACGGCGTCGAGGAGCCCGCTGCGGGTCCCACGAGGCAGATCGCTCTGCGTCGGGTCGCCTGTGACGACCATCTTCGACCCCTCGCCCAAACGGGTGAGGAACATCTTCATCTGCGGAACGGTCGTGTTCTGACCTTCGTCGAGGATCACGAAGGCGTGAGCGAGCGTGCGACCGCGCATGTACGCGAGCGGCGCGATCTCGAGTACGTTCTGCTCCTCGAGGCGTTGCACGTCCTCGAAGTCGATCAGCTCGGACAGCGCGTCGTAGACCGGCCGCATGTACGGATTCAGCTTCGCCGCCACGTCGCCGGGCAAGAAACCGAGGTGCTCTCCGGCTTCGACCACCGGGCGGGTGACGACGAGCTTCTTGACGTCGCCGTTGCGCAGCGCACGCACCGCCGACGCGACCGCGAGGAACGTCTTGCCGGTGCCCGCGGTGCCGAGCCCGAACGTCAGCGAGCGCTTCTGGATCGCGTCGAGGTACTTGCGCTGGTGCTCCGTGCGCCCTTCGAACGGACGGACGGCGATCGGACCCGCGCGCACGAGCTTGGCCGAGCGCGGCGCCGCCGAATGCATGCCCGCGTTCGCGACGCCGCCGTTGGAGCGCTCGGGCGACGGCTGCGCGCCGGAAGTCGACGCGCCGAGCAGGATCACCTCCGCGTCGCGCGCATCGACGTCGCGACCCTTGCGCACCTTGCCGAGCAGGTGCTCGACGCGCCGCTGCGCTTCGAAGACGTTCTGATCCGGTCCGCGCAGCCGCAGGTTGCCGTTCTTCGTGTAGATCTCGATCGCGAGCGCCTGCTCGAGCAACTTCGCGTGTCGATCGTACGGCCCCAGGACGAGGATCGCTTCCTCGTGGCTCTTCAGCGGAATCGTGACTTCGATCAAAGCGTGTGTGCCGGGCTCGTGCGTCGTGGTGGTTTGCGGGAAGGCCTAACGATGCGCGCTGCGCGGTCGATCTGTCAAACCTGAGCGAGGTCGAAAACGTGCGGCCAGACCCACAACGCGACCGGGACGGAGAAAAGCAAGCTGTCGACGAGGTCGAGCATCCCGCCCGACGGACCGAACCACGTGCTCGCGTCCTTCACGCCCGCGCGGCGCTTGACCCAGCTCTCGAATAGGTCGCCCGCCTGCGCCGCGACGTTGATCGCCGCGCCGGCGAGCGCTCCGCCGAGCAATCCGAGCGAGCTCGAGTGGACGAGTCCGGTGCCGACGACCGCCATGCCGGCGAGCGTTCCCGCGACCAGCGACGCGAGGCAACCCTCCGTCGTCTTGCCGGGGCTGATCGACTTGAACGGATGGTGCTTTCCGATCGCGCTGCCCGCGTAGTAGCCCGCGATGTCGCCGATCTTCGAGAGCAGCACGAGCGCGATCAGCCCCTGCTCGCCGAACAGGTACCAGACCTTGGTCAGCGCCGGCAACGGAACGCTCGCCCACGCCGCGAGGCCGACCGCGATCAGGAAATCCGTGCGCCAATACGCTCCGCGCGCGAGCGAACGCAGCGTGACCAGACCGGCGGCCGCGAAAACCAGGTAGTTCTCCTCGGGCGGCACGTTCGGGCGCACGAAGAGCCGCCAGAGCCACGCACTCGCCAGCGCGAGCACCGCGAGCTGCGGCCACGGCCGCCAACGCCCGAGCGGGCGCAGCGTCGAGTAGATCGCATGCAGGATCGCCGCGACGACGATCGCCCACAGGTACTCGGATGCGAGCGTGCCCTGCCAGTAGCCGAGCCAGCGCTCGCGATCGGCGACGCTCTCGCCGTAGAACGCGCGCGTCGCGTCGGCGGTCGAGAGGATCACGGCGAGCGCCGCCGGCGTCAGCACCCACGCGAAGTCGCGCTGCGCGAGACGGCCCATGCGCCCGAGCTCGAAGACGCACACCAGCGTCACGACCGCGCCGGCGATCAAGATCGGCCAGCCGCTACCGACCGCGTGGGCGCCGTAGAGCGTCAGCGTCAACGCCGCGGCGATCGAGCCGCCGACCCACGTGCGCTGCAGGACCTTGGCGCGCTTGGATGCGGTCATCGCGAGCGGATCACGCTTCCATCCCGCGACGGCCGCGGCGCTCGAGCGGCGGAGCGTCGGCGACCAAGCCGCCGAACTTCCGCACTCGGCGCGCGTAGTCGGCGATCGCGGCGAGCAACTGCGCCTTGCGGAATTGCGGCCAGCACTCCGTCGCGACGTAGATCTCCGAGTACGAGATCTGCCACAGGAGGAAGTTGGAGATGCGCTTCTCCCCCGCCGTGCGGATCAAGAGGTCGGGATCGGGCGTCGTCGGGTCGTACAGGTAGCGACGCAACGTCTCGTCGTCGATCGTCGCCGGATCGAGGCGGCCCGTTCGGACGTCGTCGATCGCGGCGCGCAGCGCATCGGCGAGCTCGGCGCGCGAACCGTACGAAAGCGCGAGCCGCAGCAGCATCCCGTCGTTCTGCGCGGTCATGTTCTCGGTCGCGCGCAGCTCGCGCAGCGCGTTGTCCGGCAGCGTGTCGAGACGTCCGATCGCGCGCAGCCGCACTCCGTTGTCCATCAGCGTGCCGCGCTCGGCGACCAGGAACTGTCGCAGCAGGCGCATCAGGTAGCGCACCTCCATCCGCGGCCGCTTCCAGTTCTCGACCGAGAACGCGTAGAGCGTCAGCGACTTGACGCCCATCCGCGCGCACTCGGTCGTGATCTCGCGCACCGAGTTGATGCCCTCGCGGTGACCGAGCACGCGGCGCAGCCCCTGCTGCTCCGCCCAACGCCCGTTGCCGTCCATGATGATCGCGATGTGCTCGGGGAACGAGCCGCCGAAATCCGGGCGCGCGATCGTGCGAGGCGGACGGGGGACCATGGCTCAGCGATTCAGGCGAGGACGTGGAATTGGGGCGCGTCGCGGCGCGGGATGATCTGGTCGCGCTCGGGCCCGACCGAGAGCATCACGATCGGAACGCCGACGCGGTCCTCGACCCATTCGACGTACTCGCGGGCTGCGCGCGGTAGATCAGCGTATTCGCGCACGGCCGTGATGTCGTCGGTCCAGCCCTGGAGTTCCTCGAAGTCGACCTCCAGGCCCTCGAACGACGCCAACGAAGCCGGCCATTCGCGGTAGCGCTTCGCGCCCATCCGATAGCCGACGCCGACCTTGATGCGCTCGAACCCCGACAGCACGTCGAGGTTGGTCATGATCCAACCGTCGGCGCCGTTGAGCTCGAGCGTGTACCGCATCTGCGGTGCGTCGAACCATCCGCAGCGCCGCGGCCGTCCGGTCGTCGCGCCGTACTCGCGACCTTGCTCGCGGATGCGGTCGCCTTCGGGCCCCTTGTCCTCGGACGGGAACGGCCCTTCGCCGACGCGGGTGCAGTACGCCTTCGCGATGCCGAGCACGCGCTCGATCCAGCGCGCCGGGAAACCCGCGCCCGATGCGATGCCGTCGGTACCGGTGCTCGACGACGTCACGTACGGGTACGTGCCGTGGTCGAGGTCGAGCATCGCGCCCTGCGCGCCTTCGAACAGCACCAGCTTGCCCTCGCGGTACGCCGCGCGCACCTCGGCGCCCGTGTCGCCGACGTAGGGCTTCAAGCGCTCGCCGAGCGCCATGTACCGCGAGAGCTGTTGATCGAGATCGAGCGGCTCCTCGCCGTGAACGTCGCGCAATAGCGCGTTCTTCTCGGCGAGCGCGGCGGTCAACCGCACGCGACAACGCTCGGGCTCGAGCAGATCCGCGAGCCGCAGTCCGGTGCGCGCCGCCTTGTCGGCGTAGCACGGCCCGATGCCGCGACCGGTGGTGCCGATCCGCCCGACGCCGCGCCAGCGCTCGGCGGCGTGATCGATGCGCCGGTGGTGCTCGAAGATCACGTGCGCGCCGGAAGAGAGCCGCAGGTTGGTGCCGTCGATCTTCACGCCGCGGCCGGTGAGCTCGTCGATCTCCGCGAACAGTGCGAGCGGGTCGAGCGCGACCCCGTTGCCGATGACGTTGACCTTCTCGGAATGCAGGATCCCGGACGGGATCAGGTGCATCACGTACTTCGTCCCGCCGACGACCACGGTGTGGCCCGCGTTCGCGCCGCCCTGGTAGCGAACGACCACGTCCGCGCCGCGCGCGAGCAGGTCGATGATCTTGCCTTTGCCCTCGTCACCCCACTGGGCACCAAAAACACTCAAGGAGGGCATGCGTGTCGCTCGTTCGTCGGGGCTCGTGCCAAAGGCGCGGATTGTCCTGATCGACCCGGCACCCGACAAGGAAAACGTGCGGGCCCTACCGACGCGGCCGGCCGAATCCGCCGCCGCCGGGCGTCGCGAGCGCGAGCCCCTCGCCGGCGGCGAGCGCCAGCGAGACCTTCGAGCCGAGCTCCGACACCCCGCCGCGGCGATCGACGCGCGCCGCCCGGCTCGTCGCCCCGCGCTCGCCGCCGAGCCCCCACGGCCCGCGCCGCGAGCGATCGGCGATCCAACCCGCCTGGACGGGGGCCAGGAAGTGCACGCGCTTGACGAGCCCGTCGCCGCCGCGCTGCTCGCCGGAACCGCCGCTGTTCGGTCGAAGTGCGTACCAGAGCACGCGCGCCGGGAAGCCGAGCTCGAATGCCTCGATCGGCGTGTTGCGCGTGTTGGTCATGTGCGTGTGGACGCCGCTCGCGCCGTCGCCGACTCGCGACGCGCCCGCGCCGCCGGCGATCGTCTCGTAGTACGTGAAGCCTTCGCCGTCGGCGCGCGCGCCGCCGAAGCTCAGGTTGCTCATCGTGCCCGAACTCGCCGCGGGGATCCGGCCCGGCAGCAGCCGCGCGAACGCGCCGAGCAGCACGTCGACCAACCGCTGGCTCGTCTCGACGTTGCCGGCGGCGACCGGCGCCGGGTAGCGCGCGTCGCCCAGGCTCTTCGGTCGCGTCAAGATGCGCACCGGCGCGAGCAGGCCGTCGTTGGTCGGCGCGCGCTCCGCGAGCAACAGCCGCAGCACGTAGAACACCGCCGACACCGCGACCGCGCGCGGCGTGTTGATCGGCGCGTCGGATTGCGCGTCGCTCGCGCGGAAGTCGACGACCAGCTCGTCACCGCGGCGCGCGAGCGTGACCCGCAACGCGACGTCGCGCTCGCCGACTTCGAGCACGTCCTCGAAGCTCACCGCGCGCCGCGGCAGCGAACGCACGAACGCCCGCGCCAGGTTCGCGGTCCAACCGCGCAGGTCGTCGCACGCGCGCGCGAGCTCGCGGGTCCGGAGCTCGCGCGCGAGCTCGCCGAGACGGCGCTCCGCGGTGCGGTTCGCCGCCCACTGCGCGTAGAGATCGCCTTCGCGCTCGCGCGGGATGCGCATGTTCGCGAGCAGCAGCCGCGTGAGCGCGCGGTCGGGCTCGCCGCCGACGATCCACCGGATCGGCGGGATCACCAGCCCCTCGCCGTGCAGGTCGTGAGCCGGCGCCATCGAGCCCGGATGCGCGCCGCCGACGTCGGCGTGGTGCGCGCGGTTCGCCGCGTAGAAGTCGGGCGTGCGCTGGTTCGAGAGGAAGATCGGCGACACCAAGGTCACGTCCGGCAGGTGCGTGCCGCCGCGATACGGATCGTTGAGCAGGACCGCGTCGCCCGGCCGCATCTCGACGTCCTCGCGCGCCGCGGCGACGCACGCCGGGATCGAACCGAGGTGGATCGGGATGTGCGCGGCCTGCGCGACCATCCGGCCGCGCGCATCGAACAGCGCGCACGAGAAGTCGCGGCGCTCCTTGATGTTCGGCGAGAACGCCGCGCGCGCGAGCGCCGCTCCCATCTCCTCCGCGACCGACGCGAAGAGCTGGTCGAAGACCTCCAGCCGCGCCGCGCGCACCGCGCCATTCGCTCGCTCGCGCCGCGCAGCCATCAGCGGCGATCGTCGGGGAAGTCCTCGACGACGAGAGGCATGTAATCGACGACCTCCCAGCGCACCAACGGCACGATCGAGACGTTCTCTCCCGACTTCCGGCGCCAGACGACGCAGCGAACCGTGCGCGTCAGCGTGTTCGCGATCAGGTCTTCGCGCTCCTCGGGATCGCGCATGCCGCCGCGCGTCGGATCCTCGATTCCCGTCGACTTGCGCGCGGTGATCAGGATGGTGAAGACCTGGCTCTCGGTCGTCAGCAGTTGATCGAGCTGCGCGCGCGCCGCGCCGTCGAGGTTCTCGTAGCCGTCCACTTCGCGCAGTTCGTCGAGCGAATCGAAGACCTGCCGCTGGATCACTTCCTCGCCGTACTCGTCGTACACCGGCTCGGGTTCCGACGCGGTGGTGCTGGTGTCGGTCTCCTCGGGCTCTTCCTCGAGGTTGCGATACTCGATCACCTTGTCCCAGAAGCGACTGGGGATGTCGCGGTCGTCGATCAGCGACTTCAAGAGCGCCGGTGGAGCGGTGTTGACGTTGACGGCGACGCCGTACTTGCTCGCCGCGCTGGTTTGGCCCCCGCCGGGATTCGCGCCGCCCTGCGCGCCGCCGCCTGCATCGCCCGCTTGACCGGAGTTCGCGCCGCCGGTGTCGCCGCCGGCGTCTCCGACTTCACCGCCCTCGCCCGGCGGCTGATCGCCGCCCTCGCCGGCTTGGCCTCCGGAGTTCGCGCCGCCCGCGGCGGGATCGTTCGCGCCGCCGCTCGGCGCCGCAGCGGCTCCCGCGCCGCCGCCTCCGGTGCTGCCCGCGGACAGCGACGTCCACGTCGTCAGGAACGAACCGAGCGAGTGCACGATCCGCCCGTCGGGCTCGCGGTAGTCGCGGAACATCGACTCGTCGAACGGTTCGAGCACCGCGAACTCGTCGAGCGAGATCGCGAGCCCCTGGTCCGGCAGCTTCTCGTCGTCCGACAGCAGGTGCGGCTTCGGCAACACCTGCCGCGACCGGTCCTTCATGTAGTCGCGCATCGCCTCCGTCATCGTGCGCGCGCTCGACGGATCGATGTCGGAGTCGGTGCCTTCACGGAACGCGTCGATCGTGCGCTGAACGCGGTCGAAGCACTTCTCCGCCTCGGCTTGATTCGTCGCGAGCATGCCGAGGACGTTGAGCTTGCTGTCCTCGTCCTGCACGACGACGCGCAGCTCGATCTCGTTGATCGTCGTGCGCTGCGGACGCCCCCACGGATCCTCGTGCGAGTCGACCGAGCCCTGTTGCTCGCCGCCGGCGCCTCCCGCCGGGTTCGGGGTCGCGCCCGGAGTCGCGGCGGCGCCGGCGTCGGTCGGCGCCGCGCCCGAGCCGGCGCCGGAGCCCGCGCTCTCGCCGTCGGTCTTCAACCGATCGAACACCTCGAGCAGCGACGACTCGATCGCCAGGTCCATCGTCGTCAGCGCGATGTCGTTGCGCGCGACGTCCGCGTCGCTCTTCGTGCCGAACACGAGCTGCGCCATGATCGCGAGCAGGATCAGCAGCACGAGCAGCGCGAGCAACAGCGCCGAGCCGCGGCGCTTCGAACGGAACGACGGCGGTTGCATGGGGGCAGTCGACGCGCGGCGTCGGCCGATCTTCCCGACGCGCGCGGCGAGCCGCGAGTCTAGACCTGCCTTCCGCACCCCGCCACGCTCGCGCCCCGACGCAGGCGGAATTCGCGCGAACGCGCCGGGCTGGCGCGGGTCGGGCGAGCGCGTGCGGACCCGCCGAGAGAGCGCGCGCCGGCCGGTCGCTCAGAACTGCCGGTGGAGGTCAACGCCCTGCAGGATCCGCGGACGGATGAAGAAGAGCACGTTCGTCTGCTCCTTGCTCTTCGTCGTCGATCGGAACAGGTACTGGAGGATCGGGATGTCGCCGAGCAACGGGACCTTGTTCACGCGGTCGACGGTTCGCTCTGTGATCAAGCCGCCGAGGATCACCGCCTGGCCCGGTTGGAGGTAGACGATCGTCTTCGCGGCGCGGGTCGAGAGCACCGGGGTCTGGACTTCCTCGCCGGTCGACGCGACCAACGCGACCGCCGAGCCGGTCTGCTGCGACGCTTCGATGTCGATGTTGAGCGCGACCGTCTGCGTCCCGACCACCCGCGGGATCACGTACAGCTTCACGCCGACTTCTTGGTACGCGATGCTGGCGCCGTACCCACCGGTGGCGTTGATGCCTTGGATCGCGAGGTAAGGAACCCTGGTGATCGAGCTGATCTCCGCTCGACTGCCCTCGCGGACCGCGATCTTGGGCTGGTTGATGATCGAGACGTTTTGGCGGCCCTGGACCGCTTCGATGATCGCGTTGAACGCGAGCCCATCCTGGATCGAGCCGAGCGTCAACAGTGCTTCGACGCCGTCAGCGGCGTTCGGCAGCGTGTAGTCCAGCCCGCGAACGAACGTGTTCGAGCCCGGCGCGTCGAAGATCGGCTTGCCGGTGACCGGCTTGATCCCGACGTCGAGGATGTCCGAGAGCGCGATCTCGACCACCTTGGCCTCGATCTCGATCTGGGGCACGCCCGCCGCGAACAGGTTGATGAAGTCCTCGACCTCCGAGAGCAGGTCGGCACCCGCGGTCACGACGAGCCAGTCCGCGAGCGGCGCGGGCGTCGCCGCCGCGCCGGGCGCACGCAGGTCCTGGTAGAGCTCGACATCCCATCCCGCGAGCAGATCGAGCTTGACCGTGTTCGGCGTCGAGGGACCGGGCCCGAGAGTCTCCGTCCACAAAGGGAAGTTGCCGTAGTTGACGATCAGGTCCCGCAACTTCTCGCCGGTGCCGTTGCGCAGCGGGAACGGCTTGGTGATCGTCCCGTCGGGGTTGACCTTGATGCGCTCGCCGAAGACGAGGTACGGGTTCTCCGCCGGCAGCTCGGGCGCCGGCTTCGGAGCGGCGGGCTCCGCGCCGGCCCCCTGCGGATCCGAGACGAGCGCCGCCGCCTTCGCCGGGTCGGCGTAGTCCTGCATCGTCGGGTCGATCGGCGCGTTCGGGTCGTCGCCTTCGACCGCGTTGACCGGCTGGATCGTGTGCTGCTGGAGCAAGGTGCGCAGCTCGTCCGCGGTCAGTGCCGGCTTCTCACCGGGCTCGGAGACGTCCCGCGGGCCAGCGCACCCGCTGAAGACTCCCGCGCCGAGCATCGCCGCCAGGCAAGCGGAGAACAGCGCGTGTCGGGGGGGCGAAACGGTCATTCGAACGAGGGGGTGGGACTGCCCGGTGCAGGGCATTTCGGCTGCCGCGGCCGGGCGATGGACCCCGACCGGTCGGGGACGGGTCAGAACTGCGCCTTGACCTTGGCGGTGATGTCGGTGAGCGTCCGACCGTCGCGGTGGCGGATTTCCTTCCACACGCTGCAGTGGCCGAGCTGGGTCCGAATCTCCTCACACGCCTTGGTCACCCGGTCGACCGCCGCGTTGCTCAGGCGGATCCCCTCTGGCGAGTTCGCGTCGATCTTCTGATCGCGCATCGTCTTCATCTCCGGCGTCGCCGCGAGCAGCGCGTCGTAGTCGACCACCGCCGGGTTGCTCAGCTGGCTCGCGTCCTTGAGGCCGCAGATGTTGTCCGCGGCCTTGACGATCCAGTCCTTGCCCAAGGTGGCGACCGACGCGGCCGGAGCCTGGGCGTCCGGGGTGGCCAAGCAGGCGGAGCCCTCCGCGAGCGACTGCGCGTTCGCCATCGGCGCGACCGCCAGGATCCACGGCAGGATCAGGGTCGCGAGGGCCGGGAGGCAGCGGGCGGGCCAGCAGGCGGGGAGGTTGAGCTTCATGACGGGGGTCCTTGGTTGGCCGAGCGACCGGTCGCTGGGCGCGCCGAGGGCAGCGCAAGGCATATTCCGAGTGCCGAGGGATAACGAAATCGTTCGATCGGCGGCCCCCAAGCCTCTGCCCGGAATCGACTTAGCGCCGCCGCAGGACACGAGGAGCGGGTTCGGATCGGCTCGGGACGCGATAGCGACACGCCCCCTTATTCGACATTATCCGCCAGCGACGTGCAGTTCGCGCCCGTTTTCTAGCGAGGTCCCGCCTTGGCGGTGCGGCGGAAGCGGGTGCCGCGGCGCTCCCCTTCCTTGGTGAGGTAGCCCTGCTCCACCAGGTCGAGCAAGTCGCGCAGTCCGGTGCGGCTCGAGATGCCGTGCCGGTCGGCGTACTGGGTCGAGGTGATCTGGCCGCCGGCGCCGAGGTCGGAGAGCACCGCCCGCTGGCGGTCGTTCAGCGCCGCGCTGCCGGTCGGCGCCGGCGCCTCGGCGGGCTCCAAGGTGACGTGCTCCAACCGCAGCTCCCCGCCCTGCGCGAGGATGAACCCGCGCGACAGGACGTTGAAGAGCTCGCGCAGGTTGCCCGGCCAGTCGTGGTCGAACAGCCGGTCGAGCACCCCCGGCGCGACCCCGGTCACCGGCTTCGGCGCCGCGGCGTTGAACCGCCGCAGCGCGGCGTCGACCAGCTCGGGGATCGCCTGCTTCCGCAGTCGCAGCGGCGGCAGGGAGAGCTGCGCGACGTTCAACCGGAAGTACAGGTCGCTGCGGAACGTGCCGGCCTGGACCTCCCGCGACAGATCCTTCGACGTGGTGGCGATCAGTCGGACGTCCAACGGCACGGGCCGGGTCGACCCGAGCGGCAGCACCTGACGGGTCTCGACCAGCCGCAAGAGGGCGACCTGGCCTTCCGGGGACAGGCCCGCGACCTCGTCGAGCACGACCGTCCCGCCGGCGGCGTACTCGAACGGCCCCATGCGCCGCGAGTCCGCGCCGGTGAACGCGCCGACCTCGTGCCCGAAGAGCTCGTCCTCGATCAACGCGCCGGAGAGCGACGGACAGTGGACGTGGACCAGCGGGCCCTCCGCCCGCGAGCTCCAGCGGTGGATCAGCTCGGCCACTCGGTCCTTGCCGGTCCCGGTCTGGCCGGTGACGACCACGGTGACGTCCTGTTCGGCGACGCGGCGCACCGTGTCGAGCAATTCGACCATCAGCGGCGAGCCCGCGACGAAGTCGGTCGGCAGGTTGCGCTCCAGGAACTCGAGCGCGGCGACCGGCTGAGAGGACTGGACCTCGGCGAGGCGCTCGGCGAGCACCTGGAGCACGAAGCGAGCGCTCGGACCGTCGTCCGGCCACGCGGCGGTCGAAACCAGCGGATTGCCGACCGCGCTGCCGTCGGGCCACGGCGCGGAGGTCAACTGCTCGACCAGCCTGGCCTCGAGCGCCTCGACGTTGGGCTTGTGGCCGGTCCAAGGCAGCGCGACCAAGAGATCGGTCGCGCCGGAGCGTCCGTAGATCGCCATCCCGCGCAGCGCGTTGCGCATCCGGCGCGACGCTTCGCGGATCCGCTCCGCCGCGACAGCCTCGACCGGCGGCAGGTCGCGAAACCTCATCTGGAAGACGCGCACGCCGGCGTCCGGCTGCGTTTCGGCGCGCTGGATCTCCTCGCCGAGCCGCTGTCGGAAGCCCGGCTCGAAGAGGAAACCCGTGACCGCGTCGGTGACCGCGCGCGCGTAGAGCCGAGCGTTCTCGAGCGCGATCGCCGCTTGCGCCGACGCGGCGCGCAGGAACGTCAGATCGAGCTCGCGATCGTGCGACGTTCCGACCAGCAGCGCGCCCCGCGCGTCGCCGCCGGCGACCAACGGCAGGGCGAGCAGCCGCTCGACCGAGCCGAACAGCGCGCGCTCGGACGCCGACAGCCCGGGCAGGCCGCGCTCGTCGCGGTATTCCTGGAGCTGGTCGCAGCGCAGCGCGCGTCGCAGCCACTGCGCGTCGTCGGCGATCGGGTACGAGCGCCCGCCGAGGCCGAAGACGCGCGCCTCCTCGCCGGGCTCGCCGCGCCACGCCATCCAGACCGAGTCCGCTCCGATCTCGCGCGCGACGAAAGTCAGCGCCGCTTCGCGCGCGAGCTCGGTGTCGAGGTGCTTCGCGAGGTCCTCTTGCACGTCGCGCAACGACTCGAGCTGCCGCACGCGGTGCGCGACCTCGCGCGCGAAGGACTGCACCGCGCCGGCGAGGTGCCCGACCTCGTCCTCGACCTCGACGTTCGCCTCGGAGCCTTGGCCGGCGCGCACCGCGCGGTCGAGCCGCTCGATCGGACCGACCAGGTGTCCGGTGAGGATGCCGGCGAAGAGCAACGCTGTGAACACCGCGGAGAGACCGGCGGCGAACAGCAACTCGGTCAACGTCCAGGTGCCGAACACCGGCACCCCGCGCTCGCGACGCGCCGCGACCAGCACGAGCGCAAGCTCGCCGTCGGGCGTGAACACGCCGCGGCGAGTCTCGCCGACGCGCGCCGGCCGCAGGTCCTCGAGGCGCGGCGCCGGATCGCGGCCGATACCGAGCACCGCGAGCGACGAAGCCGCGCGATCCTCGCGACCCACGCGCTTCGCGACCTCGACGCGCGGCTCGCGCGCGACGAGCACCAAGAGCGGTTGCTCCGCGCCGCTCGCCGTCTGCGCGACGCCGCAGACCAGCGTGCGCCCCCACGGCCGCCAGACGCCGGAGCTCGGCTGGAACGACGCCGGCAGGCTCTGCCAGCCGGGACCGGTGCCGACGCGCAGCCACCGCCCGTCCGGCGCGACGCGCATCAGCATCCGCAGGACGCCGGTCTCGCCAGGCCCCCACCACGCTTCGCTCGCGAGCGTCTCGCTGGTCGCCGGGACCTCGCGCGAGAGTTCCCAGCGCACCGCGGCGACGCGCAGCAGACGCTCCGCTTCGCGCGCGAGCTCGCGCTGCTCCGCGTCGAGCGCGCGCTCGGCGTCGGCGAGCTCGAGCGCGACTCGTTCGCTCTCGTACTGGACGTGCTCCTGCTCGAGCGACTTCTCGAGCAACAACGTCAATGCGAGCAGCGGCACCGCCGACGAGATCGCGAAGCCGACCGCGAGCTTGTTGCGGATGCGCCGGCGCGCGGAGAGCCACTCGGCGAAGAACGCGACCGCGAACGGCGCGAGACCGGCCGCGACGAAGATCGGCAACCAACGCCAGCGCGCGAGCGACGGCACGGCACGCGTGTCGCGCAGGTAGACGGTGCCGATCGCCTCGCCGCCGATGGAGAGCTCGCGCACGATCTCGAGCTCGGCGCTGGTCTTCGGAGCGCGCGCGGGCGCGGCGACCTCCGCGGCGATCGTGCGCGTCCACGCGCTCCACTCCCATTCGCCCGCCGCGTTCGCGCGCAGTCCTTCCGGCAGCTCCGCGCCGACGGCGGGCGCGCGCACGGCGAACGCGACGAGCTCGACGAGGTAGCCGCGCTCTCCGCCGACGTGCCGCACGACGATCTCGTCGACCGCCCTCGGCGGCCCGAGGTCGAGCAGCAGCGCGTCGGCGTGCACGCGCCCGACACGACCGCCGGCGCGATAGAACGCGGGCTCGAGGCCCGGGTGGTCGCGGTGGACGTCTTCCTCGAAGTGCAGGTCTTGGCGGTGACGCACCTCGCGCGCGATGCCGACCGCTTCGCCGCCGCGCAGGAACGAGAGCGACAGGACGCTGGTCTGCGCGACGCCGAACTGCACGTAGCGCGGATCGGATACGCGAGCGACCAGCTCGACGGCATCGATCTCGATCGGCGGATCGAGCTTCAACGTGCGCGTCTCGCCCGGCGCGAGCATCACTCCGCGCAGCGGATCGGGAGCGCCCGGCGACACGATCGGGCGATACGGGATGCCGCGCCGCAGCGTGCGTTCGACCGCGCCGAGCTCCGAGCCCTCGGGCGCGATGCTGACGAACGCCGACGGACGCTCCGCGGGGATCGACTTGCCCGCGAGCAACGCTTCGACGCGCGTCGCGAGCTCGTCGGGCTCGGGATGGCCGAGCGCGCCGGAGTCGAGCAACGCCTGGAAGCGCGTCCAATACTCGTCCAGTGCTTCGCGACGACCGACGCGCTCCCGTTGGTCGATCGCGCCCGCGACGAACGCCGCGGCAACCGCGCCGAGGAGCGCGAGCAACGCGAACGCGGCCGCGGCACGCCGCGCGCGCGGCCGGCTCCAGAGTCCGCGCGTCCACAGCGCGAGCACGTACAAGCCCGCGAGCACGACGAGCTCGATCCAGCGCAAGTTCGGCAGCACCTCGAACTCGCCCGCGCCTTCGGATGCCGCCGAAGCCTCGAGCGGAGGCGCGACGAGCTCGAGCGTGCCGCGCCGATCCGCGTGGAACGCGATGTCGGTCTCGCCGGTCCAGTTCGCGTAGCTCTCGAGCGGTCCGATGCTGTCGCGATCGCACAGCGCGAAGTTGAACCCGAGCGCCGCGCCGGCGCGCGGCTCGAAGCCGTGGAAGTTGCGCCAAGGCAGTCGCGCCTCGAAGCGATAGCCGCCGTCGATGCGCTTCGACGCGACCTCGACGCCGCCGAAGCCGCCGTCGGACGGACCGGCGGGTCCGCCCTGACCCTCGTGCAAGTAGACGCCCCACGGACGCTCGTCCCAATTGGGCGCGAGCATCACCTGGTAGTCGTCGCGTCCCCACTGCGCGCGGCGCTCGCCGAGATCGAGGAAGAGCTCGAGGCTGTCGCCCTGGTACCAGCGCTGCGCGTTGTGGTCCGCGACGGAATCGAGCACGACGCCGCCGAGCACCAGATCGTCGCGATTCCAGCCGACCCAGAGCTCGAGAGACGCGTCGTCGAGGCCCGACCAAAGATCGGTGATCGGTCGGCCGAGCGCGATGAACTGCCGCGGATCGTCGATGACGACTTCGGCGGGCGTGCCGGGCTGCCACTCGTTCGGATCGCCGTCGACCACCAGCGTCGCCGGCTCGATCCACACCGCGTGGACCGTCGGTCGCGGCGGAGTCGCCGTCGACGGCGCGAGCTCCGCGCCTTGGAGCGCGGCGGCGAGGAGTCCGGCGACGAGGAGGCTCACGCGGCTCCAAGATAGCTCGGCGAGCGCGGCGAAGTAGGGCCGAGCCGTGCGGCGCCGAAACACCGCGGGCCGCGCGGGGTCAGTCCCCTCGCGGCCCGCGGCTTCGATCGCCGGCGACGATCACTCGTCGTTCGGTTGACCTTCTTCGACGTCGCCTTCGGGCTCTTCCGGGCCCGCGCCGCTGCCGACCAGCACCGCCTTGCGCGAGAGCTTGATCTTGCCGCGGTCGTCGACGTTGATGATCTCGACCTCGACCTCTTCGCCGATCTGGACGATGTCGGTGACGCGATCGACGTAGCCTTCGTCGAGCTCCGAGATGTGGCACAGGCCTTCGACGCCCGGCAGGATCTCGATGAACGCGCCGAAGTCCTTGATCGACTTGACGGTGCCCTTGTAGCGGGTGCCGATCTTCGGCGTCTCGCACATCGCTTGGATCGCCTGGATGCACGCGGCCACGTTGTCGCGCTCGACGCCGGCGACCTGAACGGTCCCGGTGTCGTCGAGGATCGCGATCTTGACCTTGTACTGCTCCTGCATCGCCTTGATGTTGCGACCGCCGGGCCCGATCAGGTAACCGATCTTGTCCGACGGGATGCGGATCACTTCCATGCGCGGCGCGTACGGAGAGATCTCCTTCGCCGGACGCGGCACGGCATCGAGCATCTTCTTCAGGATCTCGATGCGACCGCGACGCGCTTGCTCGAGCGCACGCTCGAGCAACTCGCGGGTGACGCCCTTGATCTTGATGTCCATCTGCAGCGCGGTGATGCCGAGACCGGAGCCAGCGACCTTGAAGTCCATGTCGCCGTGGTGGTCTTCCGAGCCGAGGATGTCGGAGAGCACGGCTTGCTTGCCGCCTTCCTCGACCAGGCCCATCGCGATGCCCGCGACCGGCTGCATCAGCGGAACGCCGGCGAGCATCATCGCGAGGCAACCACCGCACACGCTCGCCATCGACGAGCTGCCGTTCGACTCCATGATGTCGGAGACGATCCGGATCGTGTACGGGAAGCGCTCCTTCGGCGGCGTGACGTTGCCGAGCGCGCGCTCGGCGAGCATGCCGTGTCCGATCTCGCGGCGACCCGGGCCCATGATGCGGCGCGTCTCACCGACCGAGTACGGCGGGAAGTTGTAGTGGAGGTAGAAGTTCTTGCGGTACTCGTCGTCGAGGCCGTCGATGATCTGCTCGTCGTCGGCGGTGCCGAGCGTGACGCTGACCAACGCCTGCGTCTCGCCGCGCGTGAACAACACCGAACCGTGCTGACGCGGGATGAAGTTCGGGACGATCGTGATCTCGCGGATCTGATCGAACGCACGGCCGTCGGCGCGCTTGCCGTCGACGATCGCTTCGCGCTCGACGCTCGAAGCGAGCTCGTCGAAGGCGCCCTTCGCGGCTTTAGTGCGCTTCGCGAGTTCCTTCTCGTCGGTGATGCCGGCGACCAGGGCGGCGACCGCCTCGTCGCGGATCGCGTCGATCGCGTCGGCGCGGTCGTGCTTGCCCGGCGTGAACAGCACGTCCTTGACGCGCGGGCGGTACACCGAGACCGCCTTGGCGAGCGCCTCGTCGACCGTCGGCGGCGTCCACTCGTAGGCAGGCTTGCCGGCCTTCGCGTTGAGCTCGTCGACGAGCTCCGCGATCTGGCGGATGACGTCGTGCGCGAACTCGAGCGCGTCGACCATCTCGCGTTCCTTGAGCTGCTTCGCGCTCGCTTCGACCATGCACACCGCTTGCGCGTGGCCGGCGACGACGAGGTCGAGCGCGGAGCTCGTGCGACGTTCCTCGTCGTTCGGGAACGCGACGAACTTGCCGTCGATCTGCCCGACGCGGACCGCGCCGAGCGAACCGTGGAACGGCAGGCCGCTGATGCGCACCGCGGCGAAGCCCGCGATCATCGCGGTGACGTCGGCGTTGGTGACTCCGTCGTAGCAGAGGCAGTGGCTCATCAGCTGCACCTCTTGCTTGAACCCGTCGGCGAACAGCGGCCGGATCGCGCGGTCGATCAGGCGCATCGTCAGGATCTCCTTCGTCGTCGGACGACCCTCGCGCTTGAAGAAGCCGCCCGGGATCTTGCCCGCGGCTTCGGTCTTCTCGCGATAGTCGACGGTCAGCGGGAAGAAGTCCTGGTCTTCGCGGCCCGGGCCCGCGCAAACGGCGGCGAAGCACTTCGTGCCGTCGACCGTGGCGATGACGCTTCCGAGCGCCTGACGAGCCATCTGGCCCGTCTCCAATGTGATCGTGTGTCCGGCGATCTCGCGCGTCACACTCGCGTACGTGCTGGTCATGAAACCAATGTCCTTTTGTCTCGAATCGTTGCGTTGAATTCCCTTACCACGCGGAGCGCTCGCGCCAGGCGAACGCTCCTCCAAGCACCTCGCACGTCGACCGCGTCAGCTCCGTCTTGGCTCGGCTGCACGCGCTCACGTCGAGGAGTCCTCCTTCAGGCTCGGCTCAGCGACGGAGGCCGAGCTTGTTGACCACGAGCTGATAGCGCTCGGGAGCCTTCGTGCGCAGGTACTTCAAGAGCTTGCTGCGCGCGCCGACCATCATCAGGAGGCCCCGGCGAGAGGTGTAGTCCTTGCGGTGCGACCGCAGGTGCTCCGTCAGCGCCTTGATTTCCTCGGTGAGGACGGCGACCTGAACTTCCGGGGAACCGGTGTCGCCCGGGATCCGGGCGAACTCCTTGATGACCTGAGCCTTGCGATCGGCAGTGATTGCCATGGCAATCTCCAAATGTCTGGCGACTGATCGTCGGCCGTGTTGCGTCGACAGCGCGTCGACCGGTCGGCGATCCTGGAACTTGCCCGGAACCCAGGGTTGGAACTCCAGGTACCGGGTGCGCCGGCTCGCACCGACGGTGCGATCGACCGGCCCTTGGCGCGGGTAGGCACCCGCCCCAAACCCAGCGAAGGGGCCGAGGAGTATAGCGAGGTCCCCGGCGGAACCAAGTCGACCGCGGGATCCGACCGGGAAGGCCCGACGGCGCCCCCACCGGCGCGGATCGAGCCCGCGACCTCGCCCCGAGCTCGGTGACGGGTCGGCGCAGGCGAGGTCGGCCGCCGTTGGGTCGTTGGACGCCGATCGGCGGGCGCTCGGGGCGCTCGCTCGGACCGAGCGGGCCCCACAGGCGAGCCGATCACCGCGGACGCCGGACGGACGCGGTGCGTCGCCGACGCCGGACGCGACGCAGCTCAACGGGCCGGGGCGCGGCGCCGATCGCGCCCTTTGCGGCGCGGCGCGCCTACTGATCGCCGCCGACGTCGAGCCCGGTGTAGCCGAGCCCGCGCAGCAGCTCGCCTTGCTCGGCCTTCAGGCGCTCGACCGTGCGGTCGCGCAGGCTGGCCGCGGTCGGGTACGCCTGTTCCCACGCCAGAAACGCGGCGACCAGGCGCTTGACGTCCGCCGGACGCGCGCGAGCGAGGTCGTCGCGCTCCTCGGGATCCGACTTCAGGTCGTAGAGCTGGAGCTCGTGCCCCGCCGCCAACGCCTTGCCGCGCGGCATGATCAGCTTGAGCCCGGTCGCGACCTCGCGCAGCGCGTTGCCGTGCACGCCGAAGCTGTAGACGAAGTCGCGCGCGAGCGACGCGGGCTCGCCGTCGCCGCGCAGCACCGGCGCGAGCGAGCGGCCGTGCAATCCATTCGGTCGCGGCAAGTCGCAGAGCTCGAGCAGCGTCGGGAAGAGGTCGACGTTCTCGACGGCCTCGCGCACGCGCAGGCCGCGCACGACGCCGGGGCCGGAGAGGATCAACGGCGTCGCGAGCACCTCTTGGAACTGCGACGCGCCGTGCTTCTGGTAGAAGAACTCGGCGGGCGGCAACGTCGCGAGCTCCGCGTCCGAGCTCGGCGTCAGGTGCTCCCACAGACCCTCGCCGTGATCCGCGGCGATCGCGAGCACGGTGTGATCGAGCACGCCGAGCTCGCGCAAGCGCGCGAAGAGCCGCTGCAGCGCCTGGTCGGTGTGCCGCACGCCTTGGTCGTAGCGTCCGCGCTCCTCCGCGAGCTCGCCGAGCGCCTGCTCGTGCGCCTTCAGGTCGGCCGCGGGCGCACCTTTCGCGCGCAACGTCTCGCGCTGCCAGTCGAGCGGCAGCACCGGCGCGCTGCTCGTGCTCGGCAGCGCCGCGTCGAACTCCGGATACGGATCGTAGGGATCGTGCACGTCCATCACGTGCAGGTAGAGGAAGAGCGGCGGACGCTCGCCGTGCTCGTCGCGTGCGAGCGCGGTCTGCAGCGGTTGCCACAGCGACGACGAGAGCTCGTCGACGTCACGCAGGAAGTCCGCGTAGATCGGGCCGCTCGCCTTCAGGTCGCCGGAGTCGTAGTGGTCGAAGCCGCGCGCGAAACCGGTCTCCGCGTTGACCGACGCGTTGGCGACGAGCCCGACCGTGCGGTAGCCGGCGCGCTGGAACGCGTCGGGCAGCGTCGGCACCCCGTCCTCGATCGCGTCACGATACGCGGTCAGGTAGCGGCCTTCCATCAGCGACACCATCGACGGCCGCGTCCACGAGAACTGGCACGTGACGTCCTCGAAGAGCACGCCGTCGGCGGCCAGCGAGTCGAGGAACGGCGACGTCGGCCGCGGGTAGCCGTAGCACGACAGCCGATCGGCGCGCAGCGTGTCGATCAGCAAGAACACGACGTCGGGACGGCGCGCGGGCTCGCTCCGGCGCTGCCACCAGAGCCCGCCCGCGACGACGAGCAGCGACACCGCGACCAGCGCCGCGAGCCAGGCGGCGGTGCGTCCGCGTCGGGCGTCGCGGGGAACGGGGGTCGCGCTCTTTCGCTGCATGGCTTCGCCTCGGAGGCGCGACGTCCATCCTAACCGCGGCGACGCGCCGGCTCGCTCCGGCGAGCGAACGCTATTCGTCGCCTGCTCCGCGCGTCGGAGTCCAACGCGGTGCGACCAATTGGCGCTCCCAAGCCTCGTACGCCGCGCGCAGCTTCGCGACGACCTCCGGCCGGCGCTTGGCGAGGTTCGTCTTCTCCGCGAGGTCTTCGGTCAGGTCGTAGAGCTCGGTCTGATCGCCGTGGACGACGAGCTTCCAGTCGCCGACGCGCGCCGCGGAGTCCTTGCCGATCCGCCAGAAGAGCGCGTCGTGCGGCCGCGCCTTCGACTTGCCGGTCAGGAACGGCACGAGGTCGACGCCGTCGAGCGGCTTGTCGTCCGTCTTGCCATCGGGGCGGCCGCCGCCCTTCGCCAGACCCGCGGCCGCGAGCACCGTCGGCACGACGTCGAGCGAGCTCACCGGCCGCGCCTCGACGGTCCCCGCCTTCAGCTTGCCGGTCCAGCGGACGAGGAACGGCACGCGCACGCCGCCTTCGTAGAGCTCGGGCTTCTCGCCGCGCAGCGGCGCGTTCCTCGACGTGTTCTCCGCCGTCGCGCCGCCGTTGTCGGAGAGGAAGATCACCAGCGTGTCCTCGGAGAGCTTCTTCTCGTCGAGCGCCGCGAGGATCGCGCCGACGCCGGAGTCGAGCTTCGAGAGCATCACGGCGAACGTGCGCCGCTTCTCGTCGGAGATCCCGGCGAAGCGCTCGCGGTCGGGCTCGGGAGCTTCGAGCGGCACGTGCACCGCGTTGAACGGCACGTAGAGGAAGAACGGCTGCTCGGCGTGCGCGCCGATGAACTCGACCGCTTCGCGCGTGAACGCGTCGGTCAGGTAACCCTCGACCTTGGTCGGCTCGTCGCCGCGCAGGATCGGGTTGCGCAGGTTGCGCGCGACGTAGCGGCTCGAGCCGGAGAGGAAGCCGAAGAAGCTGTCGAAGCCTCGGCGCTGCGGCCGCAGCTCGGCTTCGTAACCGACGTGCCACTTGCCGACGATCGCGGTCGCGTAGCCGGCGGCCTTCAGGCGTTCCGCGAGCATCGGCTCGTCGCGCGGCACGCCGAAGCCCGCGGCGGCGTCGCGTTCGGAACCCGGGTTGGTCTCGAGCCCGAAGCGCTGGCCGTAGCGGCCGGTCAACAGCGCCGCGCGGCTCGGAGCGCACAGCGGCGCGGTGACGTAACCGGCGGTGAAGCGCACGCCCTCCGCCGCGAGTCGATCGAGGTTCGGCGTGCGCACGTCGCGCGCGCCTTGGACGCCGAGATCCGCGTAACCGAGGTCGTCGGCGACGATCAGCACGACGTTCGGCTTGCGCTCGCCTTCGCCCGGGCGCGCGAACGAGAGCGTCGCGCACCACAGCAACACGGCAGGGAGCAGCAGAGTCGCGAGCGCGAAGCTCGCGCCGGGCCCGCGCGAAGGAGTCGTGCCGAGAAGCGACATCGCGAGCACCCGCTGGCCGTGGCGGACGGGCGCGCGGCGGCTGGAATCGACCGCGGCGCGCTCGCGCGCGAGCCTGCGGAGCCTAGGGCGCCTGCTCGGGGTTGCGCGCCGGCAGCGACGCCAGCACGTCGTCCGCGAACTGCTGCAACGCTTCGCCGAGGAGCTCGCCGTCGGAGGCGACGACCTGGCGACGCGCGAGCATCGACACCGTGCGCGACACCTTGCCGCCCCACAGCGCCTTGGTCGGATCCGGATTGCCGACGTCGAGCAGGTAGACCTCGCCGTCGATGCGCAGCTCGGCGCTCGACTTCCAGCGAGCGTCGTCCCAGCGGGTGACGAAGACCTGCAGGATCGCATTCTCGTCGGTGTCGCCGGGCGTGTACGCGGCTTCGACGATCTTCGAGTCGACGTACGCGAGCGCGAGCGGCGTGTAGCGCTGGCGAACGAGCCCGCGGTGGAACGCGGAGCGCAGCAGGTCGAGCGGCACGTGCTCGTTGCCCGAGTTGTTCTGCACCGGCAGGACCGCGATGTCGAGCGGGTTCGCTTGACGCAGCCGTCCGGTGTGCAGCTCGAGGTTGTCGGCGCCACGCGGGGCCGTCCGCGGCGAGTCGCAGCCGCTCAGGGAAGAAAGGAGGGCCGCCAGGCCGAGGAACGAGGAAATCGCAACGATTCGGAGCTTCACGGTCACCTCTCGCGTCGGAAGACGGCGCGGATTCTACGGAGCCGGGTGGCGCGGGGCCTAACGGAAAACCGCGACGCCGCGCGAGTTCGTTCAGGGCTTGCTGAAGCTGAAAGGCGCGCTCTGGGCGAAAGCGTCGTGCTCGCGCTCGACGTCGGTCCAGAAGAAGGCGTCCCACGCGAAGCCCGACCACGCGAACGCCTCGATCGTCGCGTGGAGCGTCCCGTCGGACAGCCCGACGCCGCCGGACGCGAGCAAATCGGGGGCGTGCACGCGAACGGTCGGCGACGCATCGTCCGGATCGGCGACGTAGAGACGCCAGGCTCGGCCGGAGTCGTCCGAGAGCGTCACGCGGTAGAGCCCGGGCAGCCCGAGCGCATCCGGCAGCGTGTTCTCGAACTCGAGGTCGAAGCCTTCGGCGCCGGTCGAGCCCGATGGCGCGGGCACGAGCAGCGCCGGCGCGCTGGGCGCGGCGAGGTTCGCGCCGACCGCGGACATCCGCGGTCGGCGGCCGACGCGGGCGCCGTACACGTCGCGCAGCTCGCAGTGGAGCATCAGGTCGGGATCGATCGTGCCGTCGAGCACGAGCTCGCCCTTGTCGTCGCCCGGGTACTTGCCGTCGGTCGGGTCCGCGATGCCGGGGTACGCGGTGCGCAGCTTCCAGACGCTGCCGCCCTGGTCGAACGCGACGCCGAAGCCGACCGCGCCGGGGCGCGCGAGCGCCGGGATCGGGCTCTCGAGGAAGACCCGCGGAGCGCCGGAGAGGTCGTTGACGTCGAGCCCGGTCACCGTCGACGCATCGAACAACGTCGCCGGCCCGTCGATCGGAGCGTCCTCGAGCGTCGTCGACGGATCGTCGAGCAGCGCGTCGAGATCGACGTCGACGTCCTGCGTGCCGTTGACCGAGACCTGCTTGACCGGCACCTCGATCGCGTAGCCCTTGAGGAAGCCCGCGGCGGTGTAGTTGAACTCGCTCGCCGGCGTGTCGGTGACGCCGACCGCGACCGCGCCGATGCGATTCGGACGGACGTCGTACGGACCGAACGCGCACTCGTAGCTCGCGGTCGTCGGATTGATCGAGCACACCTGCACCGCATCGAGCGGCTCGTCGACCTCTAGCTTGCGCGAGTCGGCGTAGACGCGCTCGAAGTCGGCGACGTTGCCGTCGCCGCTCGACAGCAGCCCGTCGACCGTGCCGAGCAGGAGCCCGCTCGGCTCGAGCCCGATCGAGATGCGATCGACCGCGACCGCGTGCACGGTCACCAGGTCGTAGCCCGGCGCATCGACGGTGACCAGCGTGTCGCCGAGCGTCGCGGCGTCGAGCGTCGCGAGTCCGCTCGCGTCGGTGACGTCCTGGTCCAGCGCGTCGACGGTCAACAGGAAGTCCTCGTGCGTGAACACGTTCGCGTCGGCGATGAACGCGAGCGTGTTGACGTCGAACACTTCGACGGTGACCGTCGCGCCGAGCGCGGAACCGGTGCCGACCGCGCCGACCTGGGTGTACTCCGCGTCGGTCTGCGTCGATTCGTTGAGCGCGCGGTCGTAGAGCACGACGCTGAAGTCGAGCGGGTTGTTGCCCGCGAGCGGATCGAGCGCCGAGAGGAACTCGGGCTGCGTGAAGGGCTGCGCCACGAAGAGCCCGGCCGAGTTCGACGCGACGACCGACGGCAACGTACCGTTGTCGCCGAGCGCGGTCGTGATCTCGACCGACTCGATCGGCTCGCTCGCGCGTCCGACCAGGGCGAAGTTGCGCACGTCGCCGCGGAACTTGGTCTTGTCGCTGCCGCTCAGGCCGAATCCGGTCAGCGTCGGCGCCTTGGTGTCCTGCGTCGGCGTCTGCGTGCCCTGGGCGTCGGCGTCGGAGTCGAGCAGGCGCACGGTGCTCGCGACCGAGCCGCGCTGGCGACGGAACGCGAAGTACAGCGGACCGTCGGCGAAGCGCGTCGACAGCGGCGACGTCGACGCGGTGAGCTCGAGCTGGGCTTCGCGAATCGTCGCGACGTGCGTGTTCGCGTCGTACGGGACGTCGCCGAGCTCGAACTCGCGATAGAGCGCGGCGAGCGTCGGCGGCGACGACGCTTTCTCGTAGCCGAACACGAAGACGCCGATCAGGTCGGTCGCTTGGCCGTCGTCGAGCGTCAACGCGATCTCGAGCTCGCCGACCTTCGTGCTGCCCCCGGTCAGGTGGGCGATCCCGATGCCGTCGAACGGCAGCGACACCATCTCGGCGGAGGACGGCGGCGCGAACGACGCGGTCGTGTAGTCGATCTTGATCTCCGCGAGCTGCGAGCCGTCCGCCATGCGGATGCGATGGCCGCTCGGCGAGAGCGTCACCGCGACGTCGGCGTCGGCGCCGAGATCGACCGCCTCGTTCTCGTCGTCGACGCTGCGAAAACGGTAGACGCGCGTGTCGGAGACCGGGATGCCGTTGGTGACGGTCAGCAGCGCCTGCGGCAGCGGATCGAACGGCGGCGGCGCGCCGTCGACCTGGATGTCGAACGAATCGGTGTCGACCGTGCTCGCGTTGACGCGGCGATCGAACACGACCACGATCTCGCCGAACGGGCTCTGGTTGGTCGCGTTGTCCGGCGGCCACGTCGCGAGCACCTTCGGCGTCGCGGGCGCGGTGTCGGCGGTCTTGAAGCTGAAGATCACCTTGTCCGCGGGCTGGTCGATCGGCGTGCCCTGCAGGTCGGCGACCACCGCTTGCTCGGCGTAACTGAGCGTGTACCCGGTCGCCGGGGTCAGCGCGACCGCCGGGAAGAGCACCAACATCCGTCCGTCGCCGACCAACGCGACCGGCCCGATCGGCACCGGTTGCCCCAGGCTGCCTTCGACGTCGAGTCGGAACGAACTCTGGAGCTTCGAGGCCGACATCGACTCGCTGAACACCAGCACGATCGGCGAGTCGGGGTGCGCGGTGTTGGTCGACGGGAACTTCGCGGTCAACGTCGGCGCGCCGGTCCGCAGCCACGTGTGGTTCGAAGGCGCGGTCGCGGGCTCGGAACCGATCGCCCCGGTCCCGCCGCCCGACTGGCAGCCGTTGGGCCCGAAGATGCACGCGGGGTTGTCGCAGCCCGAGAGCAGCGCGCCGGCGGTCAGGACGAACGCGGCGAGCGCAGCGAGGGAGGCGAGGCGGGCGGACGGGCGGGGAATCGGGATCACGGGAACGCTCGCGGGCTGGAGAACGGGGCGCAGCTCCCCCGGCGGAACGGGGAAGGATAGCGAACGCGACGGGGAGGTGCAGGACGCGCGAGCGCGGAGCTTCTTCCGCCCCGCACGCGATCGCGTCACGTCGGGCGCTCGAGTCGCCCGCTGGGGACCGGCGCGCTCGCCGCGGCCGGGCGACCGCCGAGTTCGCGGCTCGAGCGCACGCGCGGAGCTCGCCGCGAGCGGGAGTCCAGCGTGCGACGCGTCGACGGGTGACCGGAGAGCTCGCCGGAGCTAGAGCGCGCGCCCGAGCCGGTGGAGCGAGTGAACGGCCCACTCGCGTCGGCTACACTCCCCCTCCATCCCGGTCCGCACGCCGCGGCCCGCCCTCCCCGCATGAACGTCGCGCGCTTCGGTCTGATCGGTTTCGCCGCGCTCGCGGCGTGCCGCGCGACGCCGAACGAGCCCGCCGACGTGGGCGGACCGAGCGACCCGGCGGCCTCGGCAGGCGCCCCTGCGGACAACGCGGCGCCCGCGCTCGCCGCGACCGAGCCGAGCAGCGGCCGGAACGACGCTGACGCGCGGGAGACGCCGCGCGAGCCCACCGCGGAGAGCTCGGCCGCACCGATCGGCCCCACCGCGCCGGCCGCTTCCGGCGAGACCGACCCCTCCGCCCCCGAGCCCCAGGCCCCCGCCGATCCCGCGGCGATCGAAGACCAACGCGCGGCGGCGATCCAAGCGATCGAGGACGGCGATTTCGCGACCGCGCGCGACCTGCTCGAGGAGCTGATCGTCGGCTCGCGCCTCCAGGAAGGCGTCCGCCTGCTCGCCGCGGGCCAAGCGCTCGAAGCGGTCGCGCTGCTCGAGGACGTCCGCCACGAAGCGCCCGGTCGTCAGGACACGCTGCTGCCGTTCGCGGAAGCGAGCTTGCAAGCGGGCCGACAGCTCGGTGAATCCGCGCTGATCGAGCGCGCGCTCGGCGCGTTCACGCAGCTCGACGGCGAGCCGGCCGCGGCGTTCGGCGCGAGCCGCGCGGCCGCCGCGCTCGGCCGGACCGACGAGGCGCTGCGCTTCGCGCGCGAAGGTTTGCGCCGGCTCGACGCGCGCGGCACGACGAGCCCGCTCGCCGAGCCCGGCGAGCGCACGTGGGCGCGCGCCGCGCTCGACTCGTACTACCTCGCGCGCGCCAACCAATCGGCGGAAGCCGACGCACTGCGCGTCGAATGCGAGGACGCGCTCGCCCGCTACCTCGGCACCAACTCGCCCGACGGTTGGATCTGGGTGCAGCTCGGCGCGCTGGCGGAGAGCGAAGGCCGCTTCGAGGAAGCGCGCAGCGCGTACGAACGCGGGCTGCACCGCGCGAGCTCCGAAACCGCGCTGCTCGAAGGCCTCTGGCGCGCGGCGCAGCAACTCGGCGGCTTCGAGGCCGCCGCCGCGGCGATGACGCGCGTGCTCGGCTCGCATCCCGAGCTCGCTCGCGCGCGTTTCGATCTCGGCGTCACGCGCTTCGAGCTCGCGCTCGCGAAGAACGATGCGTCGAGCGTCAACGAGTACGCGCGCGCCGAGGCCGACCTCGCCGCCGCGCGCCGCGCCGATCCGAGCCTCGAGTCCGCCGCGCTCGGCTGGGAAGCGATGTGCCGCGCGGGCGTCGGCTGGACCAAGCTCGCCGCGAACGACCTCGCAGGCGCGCGTGCCGCGTTCGAGTCGATGGAAGAGCTCTACCCCGGCGGCCTGCGCTGCGCGATCGAGGGCCGCATGCGCTCGGGAGTCGACGGCCTGACGTACGTCGGCGCGGGCTTCCAACGCGACGGTGCGCTCGAGGATGCCGCCGCGACGTTCCAGCGCCTCTTCGAGTACGAGCCCGGGAACCTCGACTTCGCGAACAACGCCGGGCTCTTCGCTCGCGACCTCGCGGACAAGCTCGCCGGCAACGCGGACGACCTCGCGCGCGCGTCGCGCGGCGAGATCCGCGATCCCGCGCGTCTCGCGGAACTGCGCGCGGCGGCGCAACTCCCGCGCACCGGCGCCGACGACGAAGCCTCGCGCCGTGCGCTCGGGCGCGCGGCCGACGCGCTGCGCGCGAAAGCGACCCGCCTCTTCGAGCAGAGCTTCGCCGCGTACGAGCGGGCCGCCGAGCTCGCGCCCGAGGACGTCCGGATCCTGAACGACGTCGCGCTGATCCAGGTGTACTACCTGAAGCGTGATTGGGAGCGCGCGCGCGCGTGGCTGTTGCGCGCGGTCGAGCTCGGCGAACGCCAGCTCGCCGACACGACGCTCGCCAAGGACAAGCGCTTCGAGCTCGAGAACGCCTGGGGCGACGCGCACGAGAACCTCGGAGTGCTCGCGCTCGAGCACGACCACGACGTCGCCGCTGCCCGCAAGTGGTTCCAGCGCGCCGTCGAGATCGGCCCCGATCCGCGGCCGAAAGTGACCGATGTCTGGCTGAAGCAGTGCGACGAGCTCGAAGCGCGACGCTAGCAGCTCTCCAACTCCTCCCCTTCCGACGAGACCGCCATGTTCGTTCCCATCTTCGTGTTCTGCGTTCCCGCTCCGCTCCCCGCGCCGACCGCCGTCACGTTCGTCGAGCAGGAGTCGCTCGACGCGCTGATCTCGCGCGGGCGCGCGCTGCTCGACGCGGGCAAGCCCGACGAAGCGATGGCGCTGTTCGAAGACGCCGCGAAACGCGACGGCGACCAGTTCCGCACCCGCGTCTGGGTGCTGCGCGCCCAGATCGCGCTCGGGCAGGTCGAGGACGCGCTCGCGGCGGCGGACCAAGCGCAAGCCGCCGGCGCGAAGGGCCCCGACGTCGACTACGTGATGGGCATCGGCCTGGTCGAGCTGGCGAAACAGGCGGTCGCCGGCGGCAACCCCGGCGGCTTCGTCGGCCAACAGTTCGCGGACGCGGTCACGTTCCTCGAACGCGCGACCACGGCGAACGGCGAACGCTATCGCGACGCGTTCCTGCCGCTCGCCGAAGCCGCGTGGTTCGCGCCGGATCTGCCGCGCGCGCGCAAGGCGATCGACCGTGCGGTGACCGTCGCGCCGAAGAGCCCCGACGCGCTGACGCTGCGCGGGCGCATCGCGATGTCGCAGTTCGTCTCCGCGCAGGCGGACGAGAAGACCAAGTCGGAAGCCGATGCGCACTGGACCGTCGCGGTCGAGTCGTTCGAGCGCGCGCTCGCCGAGCTCGCCGGCCAGGACGACCTCGGCTCGCGCGCGAAACGCGCCGAAGCCGCGAAGGAGCTCGGCAACGCGCAGCTCTGGAAACAAGCGAAGGACAAGGCGACCGCCGCCTACACGACCGCGATCGTCGCGTCGCCGAGCACCGTCGACTACCTCGCGGCGTACCAGGCGCTCGGCGCCGACGAGTTGCTCGCGGTGCTCGAGGCCGCGAAGACCGCGTTCGTCGCGCATCCCGACGACGCGTGGGGCGAAGCGACGTTGCTCTGGTGGCTCGGTTGGGCGCGCTTCGACCGCAAGAAGTACCCCGAGGCCGAAGAAGCGTTCCGAGCGACGCTGGCGAAGAACCCGGAGTTCGTCAACTCGTGGTTCTACGTCTACAAGGCCTGCTACTCGCAGCAGGAGTACCCCGAAGCGATCGCCGCGCTGCGCACGTTCTCCGACGCCGATCCGAACGGCCTCACCGCCGCGATCGCCGCCGCGAAGGAGATGACGCTCGCCGAGATCGAGTACCTGGTCGGCTGGTGCGCGAATCCGGAGAAGCACGAGGGCGAGGCGCTGAACCTCGACGCTGCGTTGCTCTGCGAGATCTGCACGCGCGTCAGCCCCGAGGTCGGCCGTCACTGGAACAACCTCGGGCTCTTCCTGCGCGACCACGCGGACGCGCTGAAGCGCACCAAGAAGGACACGCCGCACGAGACGCTGGTCGGGTTCTGGGAGCGGGCGCTCGCGGCGTACGAAACCGCGCTCTCGATCGCGCCGGAGAACCCGAACTACCTGAACGACACCGCGGTGATCCTGCACTACAACCTCGAGCGCGACTTCGAGCGCGCGCTCGAGCTCTACGCGAAGGCCTTCGCGTGCGCCGAGACGGAGCTCGCGCGCAAGGACCTGTCGCCGGACGATCGCGCGGCGATCGAGATCGCGCACCGCGACTCGAAGAACAACCTCGCGCTCTTGAAGAAGCAGCTCGAGCGCAAGGGCGGCGACGGCAAGCAGTGAGCGGCGCGTTCGAGCTCCGTCTCGGGCCCTCGTTCGGAACGGAGCCCGTGGTCAGCGTCGACGGCGCGTGGGACGCGCCCGATTTTGAACCTGAGCCACTGGCCGGGCAATCGCACGCCGACGGAGTTGAAGAGGCCGCTGTCGACCGGGATCGTGCTCGCGTTCGCGCGCCTCCCGGCCGCCGAGCGCGCGCGCTGGATCGGCGACGCTCGCGTGGTCGTCAACAACCACGACGACACCGACGGCGTGCTCGCGTTGTTCGCGTTCCTGCGGCCGGAGGAAGCGTTGCCGCGCGAGCGCGCGCTGCTCGACGCCGCCGCCGCCGGCGACTTCTTCGAAGCGCCGAGCGACGCCGCGGTCGCGCTCGACGCCCTGGTCGCGGCGTTCGCGGATCGCGAGCGCTCGCCGCTCGCCGCGCGGTTCGTCGGTCTCGACTCGTGGGCGCGCTGGGAGCTCGCCGCGCGCGAGCTCGTCGAACGACTGCCCGCGTTGCTCGACGGCGAGCTCGAGCTCCATCGCGAGCTCTGGAAGGACGCGCTCCAGTCGCTCGCGCGCGGCCGCGCCGAGCTCGCGCGCGCGACGCGCGACGACCTGGTGCATCTCGACTGGTCGATCTGGACAGCGAAGGACGTGCACGCGCCGTTCGCGCCCGGCCGACACGCGCTCTTCGGCTCCACGCCGCGCGATCGGATCCTGACCGTCGCGCCGCGGCCCGACGGCACGCACTACCGCTTCGTGATCGGCACGCGCTCGTGGTTCGACGGCGCGGAGCCGGCACGGCTGCCGCGTCCGGACCTCGCGGCGCTCGCGGCGCGCTTGAATCAACTCGAGCGCGTGGACGCGGCCGCGCCGCTCGCATGGCGCGCGGAAGACAGCTCGAGCCCCTCGCCCGAACTCTGGTTCGGGGTCGAGGGGCTCGATGCATTCGAGGAGCACAACCGCTGTCTCGCTGCGAGCTCGCTCTCGCCGACGGTGGTCCGGCGCGAGTTGGCCGCGGCGCTGCGGAGCGCGCTGGTGCTCCCGGACTGACTACTTCGCGGGCGGCGCTTGCTTGCGCATCTTGTTCATGATGCGCACGGCCATGAAGATCGCGAACGCGACGATGATGAAGTCGAGGACGTTCTGGAGGAACGCGCCGTACTTCACGACCGACTGACCGGCGTCGGTCGCGGCCTTGATCGCGGCTTCGCCCGACAGCGTCTGCAGCGAGGCGCTCGCCTTGTCGATCGACAGCGCGTGCTTCGTGAAGTCGACGCCGCCGAGGATCAGACCGACCAACGGCATGATGATGTCGTTGACCATCGACGACACGATCTTGCCGAAGGCAGCTCCGATCACGACGCCGACGGCCATGTCGACGACGTTGCCCTTCATGGCGAACTCTTTGAACTCTTGCATCATGCCCATGACTTGAACTCCTGCTGGGTGGGAATGGGACGGTTCCGTGGGAAGTGCGGCGAGCACCCGGCGCCTGACGCACGGATGCTCGCTCTGGAAGTCGCGATCAGAAGCTCCAACCGAGCGTCAGCGCGTAGAGATCGTTCGTGCGCGACAGGCCGGCGGCCGGCGTGTTGTCGTACGTCCACAGCCACTGGATCTGGCCGAACATCTTCTCCGTCAGCGCGATCTTGCCGCGCGTGTCGAGCTTGATGAACAGGTCGCTCGAGTCCTCGAGCGACGGGAAGATCTCGCAGTTCTGCGAGAGGCTCCACTTCTCGCTCGCCTTCCATTCGGCGGAGTACGCCGCGCGAGCCGTGATGTAGTCGCTGTCCTGCGCGACGTTGAAGTCCTCGTCGAACTGCGCGACGCCGGCTTCCGCCGAGACCTTCCACGTGCCCGAGCCGATCCACGCCTCGTCTTCGAGGAACTGATGACCGGCGCCGACGCCGATCGTCGTGCGCAGCTTGACGTCGGCGGCCTTGTCGGCTTCCGCGCTGCCCTGGACCAGACCGTACGTGCGCTTCGAGAAGAAGTAGTCGTACTTCGCCTTGAGGCCGGTGCGACGCTGCGTGATCGACGGCGTCGCGTTCTTGTCTTGTTGGTAGTTCCAGTAGAAGCCGACCGTCGTGCGATCGTGCTCGCGGCGGTACTCGGCGTCGGCGGTTGCGGTCGCGCTGCGCGTATCGGTGTCGCCGTCGAAGACCGACAGACCGAGGCTGACGGCGCCGGTCCACTTGGGCTCGACCGGTTGCGCGGCGTCTTGCACGGAAACCGGCGCGGTGTCGACCGCGCTGGTCGTCGCGGCGGATTCGGTCGGAACGCTGAGGAGGAAGATCGGGAGGATCAGCATGGCTCGTTGATTGGATGGGTCGGGGACGTTTGGAGAGCGAAGGAGGGTATCCACTCCGCTCCAACCCGCAAGGGAGCGCCGCGCGGGACTATCGCGCTCGTTATCCGCCCATGTGCGGAGCGATGGCCCGGCGAATCGACGAAGTCGAGTCCGCGGAGCCCGCGCCGCGCGATCTCAGAGGCTCGCTGTTTCGGAATTGCGAAGACCGGAGCCCTCGCCATTGCCGTCGCGGCGCGTCGGGCGCAGCGTCGCGCGCCGCGCGGGCACCGATTCCATCGGCGCTTGCACGTCGTGCGCGCGATCGACGCCCGCGAGCGAGAGCACGCGCTCGATCAGGCGCACGCGCTCCTGCATCGCGAGCGACTCGACCGGGATGTACGGCACCGCGAACATCTCGAGCATGAACTTGACCATGCCGTCGATGCGCACGACTTCCTCCCACGCGACGCCGGCGCGCACTCCGTCGTGGGAGAGCAACTCCGCGTGCGGCCGCAGGAAGAACACGATGCCCTCACGAACCGACGCCATGTAGTCGGCGAGCCGCCGATCGCGCGCGAGATCGGCGAGCACGGTCGAATGATGCGCCGCGTACGCGAGGTTGCAGAACGCTCGGTCGCTGACGAATGCGCCTTGGTGATCGGCTTCCGCGGCGATCTGCCGCTCGAAGACCTGCGTCTGGTAGCGATCGACGACGTCCAGGTTCGAACGAATCTGATCGAGCCGCTCCTCCATCTCCGCGAGCACGCCGCGCGCGACCTCGGAGATCATCGGCAGGTCGTAGTGGTCGCGAACCCAACGCGCGAGCGTGGTCTTGCCGGTCGAGTGGGCGCCGACGAAGTAGATCCGAACCGGTTTGCGCATCGCTTGCTCCGCGGAACTGGGGGTCGGCGCGACACACTACCGCCGGGGCCAGGCCTGACAATCCCCCACTACGGATTGTGGAAAGCCGGTGGATAAGTTCACGGAGCGCCGACCGGTCTCGTGCGGCGGGACCGCGCCGCGCACCACGCGACCGACGCGAGCACCAGCCCGCCTGCGACCAGGAAGAGCCCACGCGCGCCCAGCCAGCCGAAACCTCTGCCGCCGAGCGCCGCGGCGATCGCGACCGCGAGGCAGCGCGCGGCGAACACGACGCCGAACGCGCCGCCGCGGCCGTGGGTCGACGACTCCGCCGCGGCGACGCCGAACGCGAGCGGACCGGCGCCCGCCATCACCGCGCCGAGCGCGAAGCGCATCGCCATCAGACCGTCGAACGAGAGCGGCAGCGCGTGCAACGCGAGCACGGCGCCCGAGAGACACGAGCATGCAAGCAGCGCCCGCGCGTGCCCGTGTCGATCGCCGAAGCGACCCCACCACGGCAGGAACACGAGGTTCGCGATCGCGACCGCGCTGAACAACGCGCCGGTGGAGAGCGGCAAGACGTGCGCGGCGTCGCTCGGGAAGTCCTGCACGACGAGCTCGAGCATCGGAGTCGTCGCGCCCATGCCGAACTGCAACCAGAACGTCAGCACGACCGCCGCGCGCAACGCGCGGTTCGTGCGCAGTTCCGCGAGATCGCCGAAGCTCGCTCGCAACGCGCCGCGCCAACTCGCGCGACCGCGCGAGTCGGCGCCCGATTCGCGCTCGACCACGGCGACGCGACGATGGCCGGCATGCTCTTGCGCGAACAGCGCGACGCAACCGGCGGAGAGCAATGCGAGCGCGGCGACGACGAGGTACGCCGCGCGGATGCCGCCGTGCGCGCGCGCGAACTCGCCGAGCGCCGGGCCCGCGACCGCGCCGACCGTCATCGCTTGCTGCAGCGACGCGGAGATCGAGCCTTGTCGATCGGCGGGCGCGGCGACGCTGACCAACGTCAGGCTCGGCGCGACGAAACCCGAGAACGCCCCCTGCAGCAGCCGGAGCACCAGGATCTGCCAAGGCGACGTCGCGAACGCCATCGCGCCGACGAACAGCGCGATCGCGAGCATCGAGCGCAACACCATCACCTTGCGGCCGACTCGATCGCCGACCGCGCCCCAGATCGGGCTCATCACCGCCGCGGACAGCGGTGCGGCGCCATACAGCACGCCCGCCCACGTCGCGATCTCACCCCGATCCTCGAGACCGAGCGCCTGCAAGTGGCTCGGGAAGAACGGCAGGAAGCTCATCATCCCCGCCGCGGTGACCAGGTTGGCGAACCACACCGCGCGCTGCGTCCGACGCCAGGCTTCCATCGAGCCGAGCAGGATGACACCGCGGCCGCGCGCGCACATCGTCACCGAACGAATTCCGTCGCGTGCTCGGTGCTCGGCGGCCCGCGCGCCACCGCAACATCGCTCCGATGGAGCGTCGCAGCAGCGCAGCGTCGCGCGCTCACGGCCTCACGGCATCACACGGCGCCGTGTCGCCGCCGCAAGGCAGCGCCGCATCGCGATCTCGCCACGTGAACCACCCGACCGTCCCGCAGACATGCCGTCGTTCGGCCGCGCGGTGCTTCGGCCGCGCCTGCGTGTCGTGTCCCGTCGGCTCGGGGACGCGCGCACTGGGAAGCCGGTCGGCGAGGCGACCGGCGTGTGCGCCTTCGCGCAGGCAACTAGAGCCCGCGGTGCTGCGCTTCGGCCGCGCGCGATGCGCTCGGCCCGGGCTAGCGACGACGCCGCGCGCTCGGCGACCGCACGAGGGCTCCCCTCACGCCGCGTGCGAGCTCGCGCCGGACACACCGAGGTGCGCGAGCACTTCGTCGCGGCTGTCGGCGAGCCGCGCGCGGATCTGGTCGGCGAGCTGCTCGCGCTTCACGAAGCTCGCGACGCACAGCGGATCGAAGTGCGTCCCGGATTCCTTGCGGATCCAGTCGAGCGCGGCTTGGTGCGTCCATGCCGATTTGTACACGCGCACGGTCGTCAACGCGTCGTACACGTCCGCCAACGCGAGGATGCGCGCGGAGAGCGGGATCGCTTCGCCGGCGAGGCCGCGCGGATAGCCGAGGCCGTTCCAGTACTCGTGATGGCACCACGCGATGTCGAGGCTCATCCGCAGGAAGCTCTGCGTGCCGTTGTGCTCCATCACCGTGCGCAGCGTTTCGGCGCCGATCTCGGTGTGCGTCTTCATCACGACCCACTCGTCCGGCGTCAGCTTTCCGGGCTTCAGCAGGATCGCGTCGGGGATCCCGACCTTGCCGATGTCGTGCAACGGGGCGCAACGGTAGATATCGCGCACGAAGCCGTCGGTGATCACGTCGCGGTAGCAGCCGTCTTCGCGCAGCCCTTCGGCGATCAGCGTGCAGTAGAGGCTGACGCGCTCGAGGTGCTTGCCGGTCTCGTTGTCCCGTTGCTCCGCGAGCTTCGCGAGCGCGAGGATCGTCGCGTGCTGCGCTTCGTCGCGCTCGCGTCTGCGCACCTGGTTGTGCGCGGCGACCGCGGTCGAGCCCGCGATCGCGGCGAGCAGGCTCGCCTGGAGCGAGCTCATCGGCCGCCCGGCGGAATCGTGCTCGTCGACGCGGATGCAGCCGATCTCGCCGTCGGGCGAGTGCGCGGGCTCGCGCCGCTGCTCTCCGCTCGCCGCCGGACCGAGCATCGAGCGGCATTCGACGCCGCCGCCGGGCCGGGAGCAGATCTCGACCGACACCGCGCGGTCGCCGACCAAGTCGCGCGCGGCGCGCGCCGCAAGCTCGCCGATCTCCTGCAGCGAATCGGCGGCGTTGAGGTCGCTGACGAACCGGTTGAGGCGCAGCAACGCCTCGGTCTGCTCGTCGATCAAGCCGTTCAGCGTCTGATTGAACCGCGCCAACGTCTCGCGCGAGAAGCGCAGCGTGTTGGCGAGCTCGTGTTCCCGCGCGATGCGCCGGTGCTCGGCGAGCGCGTCCTCGATCGCGGTGGTCAGGAGCCCCGGAGGACACGGCTTCTCGAGGAAGCGGAAGATCCGTCCGTTGTGCAGCGCATCGATCGCGACGTCGACGTCGACCACGCCGGTGATCATGATCGGCACGGTGTGCGGCCAGTGCTCGCGCACGCGCATCAGGAGCTCGATCCCCTTCATCCCGGGCATCTCGTAGTCGGCGACCACGACGGCGAAGGGGCCCTGTTCGCGGCAGAGCTCGAGCGCGCGCTCGCCGCTCGAAGCGGTGACGACGTCGAAACTCCTGCCGAGCAAACGTTCGAAGCTCGCGAGCACTTCGCGGGCGTCGTCGACGATGAGGATGCGATCGGCCAAGGCGTTTCGGTCGGTCGAGGGGACTCGGGGGAGCGCGCACGGATCGCGCGCGACACCCCAACTTCGACCGCGCCGGCCGCGCGCTTGAGATCGTTCGTTTCCCGCGTGAAACGGGACTCCGATCGGGACGACGGACGGAACTTCCGTCGCGGCCGGCCCACGAACGTGGCACCGGCGCCGCGTCAGTTCTTGTAACCCTGCAAGGGTGCCGGGATGCGGCCGCCGCGCAGGTAGAAGCGCTCGCAGGAGTACTTGCCGGGGTCTTGGACGATCGCGGTGCCGAGCAGGCCGCCCCACTCGACGGTCTCGCCCGGCCCCTTGCCCGGGACGGGGATGATCCGGACCGCGGTCGTCTTGTTGTTGATCATGCCGATCGCCATCTCGTCCGCGATGATGCCCGCGATCGTCGCGGGCGGCGTGTCGCCGGGTACCGCGACCATGTCGAGGCCGACCGAGCACACCGCGGTCATCGCTTCGAGCTTGGCGAGGCTGAGCGCGTCGTCGCGCACCGCCGCGATCATGCCGGCGTCCTCGCTGACCGGGATGAACGCGCCGGAGAGGCCGCCGACCGACGAGCTCGCCATCGCGCCGCCCTTCTTGACCGCGTCGGTCAAGAGCGCGAGCGCCGCGGTC
Organism: Planctomycetota bacterium; assembly: GCA_020847695.1. Lineage (GTDB taxonomy): Bacteria > Planctomycetota > UBA1135 > UBA1135 > JACRIN01. Next base: position 102,131 of record JADLBP010000211.1, on the reverse strand, counting down.
GTGCCGGGCGCGCCGGTGCGTTCGGCGCCGATCAGCTCGAGGATGTCGGAGACCGAGTCGCCGATCGCAGGCGTCGGCGCGAGCGATACGTCGACGATGCCGAACGTCGTGCCGAGTCGGCGCGCGGCTTCGCGGCCGACGAGCTCGCCCATGCGCGTGATCTTGAACGCGGTGCGCTTGATCGTCTCGGCGACCGCGAGCAGATCGGCGTCGGGCCCGAGCCGGGCGAGCGCGGAACGCACCACGCCGGGGCCGGAGACGCCGACGTTGAGCACGGTCTCGCCCTCGCCGATCCCGATGTGAGCGCCCGCCACGAACGGGTTGTCCTCGACGGTGTTGCAGAAGCACACGAGCTTCGCGCAACCGAGCCCGCCGCGATCCGCCGTCAGCTTCGCGGTCGCGAGCACGATGCGACTGAAGTGGCCGACCGCATCCATGTTGATCCCGGCGCGCGTCGAAGCGAGCGAGATCGAGGAGCAGACGTGGTCGGTCTCGGCGAGCGCGCGCGGGATCGACTCGATCAGCGCGCGGTCGGCGTTGGTGTAGCCCTTGTGGACGTAGGCGGTGAAGCCGCCGATGAAGTCGACGCCGACCGCTTTCGCAGCGGCGTCCATCGCGCGCGCGAACGGCACGAGGTCGTCGCTCCCGCACGCGGCGGCGACCAGCGAGATCGGCGTGACCGCGATGCGCTTGTTGACGATCGGGATGCCGTAGTCGGCGGTGATCGACTGGCCGACCTTCACCAGGTCGCGTGCTTGGTGGACGATCTTGGCGTAGACCTTCTCGCAGGCCGACTCGATGTCCGGGTCGGCGCAGTCGAGCAGGTTGATGCCGAGCGTGGTCGTGCGGATGTCGAGCGTCTCGAGCTCGAACATCCGGACGGTTTCGAGGATCTCTTGTTCGGTGAAGGACACGGGTTCGGGGCTCCGCTCGGGCGCGAGAGCTTAGCGTCCGAGGGCGGCGATCGACGCCGGATCCCGCGAGGTGAGCGCTCGGGCCGCGGCGCGGTCGCCGCGGAGTTCGTGGAGTGCGCCGAGCGGGCCGGGTACGCTGCCCGCCGGAGGACGCGATGCACGGGAGAGCGCTCGACTACGGACGGATGCGACGCGCGAGCGCGCTCGGGGCGCTGTCGGCGGTGCTGGGGCTCGCGGCATCGTCGGCGTGCACCGACGTGCGGGCCGGCGAGCGCGCGGCGACGCGCGTCGAGGTCATCGCAGCGCCGGCGAGCGAGCCGGTTGGCGCGCAGCCGGCGCGACCGGCGGACGAGCCGGCGCCGCGCGAGCCGCTGCCGTTCGCCTGGCCGCTGCCGCCCGGTTGGCGCTCCGAGACGATCCCGTTCCCGCTCGGCTTCGCGCCGAGCCTCCCCTACCGCGGCCTCGAGGAGCTGCGCTTCGCGCCGGGGATGTTCGACGCGGCGAGCGAGCAGTTCTGGACGTACGCGTTCGTGTGGTGGCTCGAAGGCGAGGTCGAGTTGGACGCGAACCGGCTGAACGAGGAGCTCGCGGCCTACTTCGAGGGGCTGTCCGCGGCCGTCGAGGGCTCCGACTTCGACGCGGAGCGCGCGAAGGTCGTCAGTCGCCTGGTGGCCGCGCCTTCCGACGATTCGACGCGCACGCACTGGCGCGGCACGGTTTCGTCGTACGACCCGTTCGCGACGCACGCGCGCATCGAGCTCCAACTCGAAGTCGAGTCCTTCCGCTGCGAGGTGCAAGACCGCACGGTCGCGCTGTTCCGCGTGTCGCCTCGCCCGTCGGACGACGCCGTGTGGACGCAACTCGCCGCGGTCCGGGATTCGTTCCGCTGCTCGCGCTGAGTTCGGCGCGCGAGGGTCGCCGCTCGCGGTACCGAGGCACGCGGGAACTGCACCACGCTCTTCGAACGACACCGACGCGCGAGCTCGTCCGGGTGGTCCCCCGCGGAAGCGAGGAACGCGAACTTCACTGCGCGAGCCCGTACCGCTTACGAAACTCGTCCCAGGGAATCGTGGACGAGGGATCTCTCAGGTGCTCTGCCCAGCGTGCTTCCAGCTCATGCTTGAGCTCGTCGGAGATCTCGGCGACGCCGTATCGTCCTCGAGGCTCTCCCAGATCGTCTCGAGCAGTCTCAAGCGTTCCGCGACAGAGAGCTTCTTCAGGTCCTCCCACGTGTACGCCATGCCGATCATTGTTTCCTCCGGTGGAAAGACCGACAAGCCGCCCGTTGGTTTCCGGCAATCGAGCGAACGTCCAACGGCGTCCAATGTCGGGCAGGACGCCCTTGGGCGACGACCGCCGCGCGAACCGGCCACACGCGTGGAGCTCCCGCGTGAGCGCAGTGCGCTGCGACGGCAAGCGCGTGCGCACCGGTTCCCCACCGACCTCCACGGTGAGCACGCTGGCCCGTCGCAGACGAGACCAGCAATCGGGCGGACGGTATCCGAGTTTCCGTCGCACCCGAACAACACGAGCGGGCAAGGACGGGAGCGCTGGAAGGCGCCGCGCCCGCGCTCAGACGCGGTGCATGAACCGGAACACGCGCTCGTGCATCACGCGCACCGCGTAGTCGTCGGCGCCGCCGAGGCACTCCATCCGTTGCTTCAACGTGCCGAAGCCGACGCCCTGCGGCGTCTCGACCACCAGGATCAAATGGAAGTAGCCGTCGACCACGCGCTGGCTGATGTCGTGCACGCTCGCGTGGAACTCGGCGAGCGCGCTGGTCAACTCCGCGAGCACGCCCGGTCGGTTCTTGCCGACCGCGGTGACGATCATCGACGTCGCTTGGCTGTCGCTTTCGAGCGGCTCGGGCAGGTTCGGTAGCGAGCGGCGCGCCTTGTCCGCGTCCGGGCCGCGATCGGGCGTCGGTTGGACGTACGGCCCCTTGGTGGTGCTGATCACCTTGCCGAGCTCGCGCGCGGTCTCCTGCGCTTGCGGCGTCACGATCGTGTCGGCTTCGACGACGATCGAGCCCGAATGCTCGCGGCGGACGTCGTCGGCGGTCAGGAAGCGGCGGGCCATCGAGAGGTCCTCACTCGGAGCCGAAGTGGATCGGCCCTTGGTCGGTCAGGCGCGAGACGGTCGCGCGGCCGTTCTTCACTTGCACGACGTACGTGCCTTCGCCCTGGTGCATGCGCTGCCACAGGTTCGTCGGCGCGGCGACGACGCTCGGTGCGGACTCCGCGCTCTTGTCGATGCGCACGACGCGGATCTGGCGCGCGAACGCGGCGTCGAGCGCCGCCGGCGTGATGATCACGTCCTTCGAGATCACGAGCTCGGAGCCGCGCGCGAGCGCGTGCACCTCGGACTCGACGATCAGACGCTTCTGCGCCACGGACGTGCTCTAGCTCGCGATCACAGGTGGTGGACGAGGTCGGGGTGCGGACGCGCGATCACGACTTCGCGCGCGAGCAGGCCTTTTTCCTGGGCCGAGCGCGCGCCCGCCGCGACCGACGAGCGCACGTCGGACACTTCGCCGGTCAGCGTCAGGAAGCTCTTGCCGCCGAGGCCGTTCGCGATCCGCAGGTCGATCAGGTCGACGGTCGCGGTCTTCAGCGCGATGTCGGCGGCGACGATCGCGGATGCGACCGTCGTGGTCTCGATCAGGCCGATCGCATCGAGCTCGCCTTTGATGCGACCGCCGTTGCGCTTCAGGATCGGCACCACCTGCTCGTGGATCTGCGGGATCATCAGCTGATCGACGAGATCCGCGCCCGCGATCTCCGCGCCGCGGCGCACGCCGGCGCGCACGTCGTCGACCGAGCCGGTGAACAGCAGCACGTACTTGCCCGGGTGGACCGGCGTCGAGAAGAGCAGCTCGATGCGCGCTTGCCAGAGCACCGCATCGGCGACTTCGACGCCGCGCGCGACCGAGCACAGCTCGAGCAGTCCGATGCAGTGCGCGAGCTTGACGTCCGCGCGCATCTCCGGGTTGTAGTCGTTGCGTTCCATGGCCTCGCTCCTTCAGGGCGCCGTGTCTTGTGCCTTCACCGGACCGACGGTGCGGCCGTCGCCGAGCTCCATGCGGTCGATGATGCCCGCGACCGCGGTCTGGAAACCTATGTCGGGGCCGCGGCCGATCGCGTGACGCGCGGCGCGGCCGAAGACGACGAGCACGCGCTCGCCGATCCCCGCGCCGAGCGGATCGACCGCGATCAGCGTCTCCGCCGACGGTTTGCCGTCGAGCGTGTACGGTTGGATCACCAGCAAGCGCAAGCCGGTCAACGTCGGATCCTTGACGGTCGCCCACACGTTGCCGACGACGGTTCCGAGGAGCATCAGACGCCTCCTCGCGAAGTCTTCGCTCCGGGTGATTCGCGCATGCGCCACGACTTCGGCGCGCCGGGCACGTCGAAATCGTCGACGATGCCGACGACCGCGGCCTCGAACGCGAAGTCGCCGTCGCCGCCGAACGCGACGCGCGCCGCCTTGCCGAACGCGACGACGACGTGCTCGCCGATGCCCGCGCCGAGCGGGTCGGCCGCGACCACCGGCGTCACCTTGGGCGCGCCGGGCTCGCGGCGCTCGTCGAGCGCTTCGATCACGAGCAGGCGCTTGCCGGCCAGGTCCGCGACCTTCTTCGTCACCCAGACTTCGCCGACGACGCGTCCGAGGAACATCAGTCGACGCCCTCGTTCTTGCGGCCTTGGATGTTGGCGAGCGCGCGTTGCACCGCTTCGACCGCGGCGTCGATCGCCGCGTCGGTGCCGGCGAGTCGCAAGCGACCGACCGCGCCGTTGTTGCCGAGCCCGACGATGCGGATCGGCGCGGCCTTCTCGGCTTCGTTCGCGGCGAGCAGCACCCAGATCGCCGGATTGACCTCGAGCGTGTAGAGCGAGTCCTTCGCGAGCAACAGCATCCCGCTGCGCGTGCGGTTGATCAGCATCGCGTGGTGGCTGTCGACCTGACGGATGACCTCGTTGGTCATCAGGTTCGGCCGCAGTTGATCCGCTTCGGTCACGTTCGCCGCCGCGAGGATCAAGCGGCCCGCCTCGCGCACCTGCCCCTGGTCGTCGCCGTGCACCTCGAGCGTGCCGTACGAGCGCTCGGTCACCAGCGCGCCCGGCGTGACGCGGCAGCGCTTGAGCGCGACGTCCATCAGCCGGTTGATCACGATGCCGGGGCGCACCTCGAGCCAGAACGCGCTCTCGCCGACCACGGGGAAGTAGCCGTCCGAGTTCGCGGCGATCGTCGCCGCGAACTGGGGCTGCATGTGGTCGATCACCAGCGCGCCGCGCAGGTCGATCGGGCTCGAGGAGCGGGTGGCCATGTCGGTCGGGAGGCGCGCGGCGTCAGGCGACGCGGACGCGCCTCACGGACGTCACTTGCCGTCCGTCGGCAGCGGCGGCAGGTACTTGTCGAGATCGCCCGCCGGGCGCGGGATCACGTGGACGCTGACGAGCTCGCCGACGCGCTTCGCGCCCGCGGCGCCGGCTTCGACCGCGGCCTTCACCGCGCCGACCTCGCCGCGCACCATCACCGTCACGAGACCGCCGCCGACTTGCTCGCGGCCGAGCAACGTCACCTTGGCGGCCTTGCACATCGCGTCGGCGGCTTCGACCGCACCGACGAGCCCTTTGGTCTCGATGAGACCGAGAGCGATCATGGTTTCCATGTTGGGTTATCTCGCGAAGAGGTTGGTTGGAGTGAACTCGACCGACGGCGAGGCGCTCACGCCTTGCACGCGCCGGTTTGGACGTCTTGGTGGCCGCAGCCCTTGCACGGACCGAGCGGGCAACCCGCGCCGGCGTGCGACATGATCGATTGGATCTCGGGGACCGAGAGCGCGGAGCCCGAGTACACCTGGCTCGCTCCGCCGCCGGCCGCCGCGGCCCCCCCGATCGGCGAGACCGAGGTCGTGTAGATCGGCGAGCTCGCCGGGGCGGCGGGAGACTTCGGCGCCGCGTGCACGCGCGCGGAGCTCGAGCCGGTGTCGGTGAACGAACGCGGCACGCCGGTGGCGCTCGGCGCGGCGGCCGCCTTCGGCGACGACGCGGGCACCGGATTGCCTTGCCAGTTCGACTGCACGCGCTCGCTCTTCAGCGCGCTGCGCACGTCGGGCGAGAACGTGCCGCCGGAGATCGCGGGATCGCCCGCGAGCCCCGAGCCGCGCGGCGCGAGGTCGCGCGTGAACTTGGCGACGCGCTCGTGGTCGCGACGCTCGACCGCGTCCCAGTCCTTGCGCGGGTACGCGGCGCGCTTGACGTTCAGCAGGTGCTTGAAGGTGATGTTGTCGCTGGTGATGTTGCCGGCGAGCGGGCTGCAGCCGAGCGACATCGACGGCATCAGCCACGTCGAGTAGCCGACGGCGCCCTGCGACGACGGTCCGTTGACGATGATGCGGCTCGCGGGCTTCTCGAGGAACCACGCGTCGAGCACGCGCTCGTCCTTCGCGTGCACCGCGCACGTGTGGCCGAGGCCGCCGTACTGCAGGAGCTCCATCGAGACCTTGCAGCCGTGCTTCCAGTCGTCGACGACGTGCACCGAGAGCACCGGCGCGAGGATCTCGATCGACAGCGGCCAGTCGGGACCGACGCCGCCCTGGTGCGCGAGCAGCACGCTGGTCTCGCGCGGCACGCGGAAGCCGGCGTTCTCGGCGATGCGCCAGGGATCGAGGCCGACGACGTCGGCGTTCATGTGTCCGCGGCGATTGCAGTACTTCGCGAGCTTGTCGGTCTCCTCCGCGTTGCAGAGATACGCGCCGCGCTTCTGCATCTCGGCGAGGAAGCGCTCGGCGATCGGCTTGTCGAGCACCAACGCCTGCTCGGAGCAGCACAGCGTGCCGTTGTCGAAGCTCTGGCTGGTGACGACCGAGCGCGCGGCCTGCGCGACGTCGGCGGAGCGATCGACGAAGCACGGCACGTTGCCCGGACCGACGCCGTACGCGGGCTTGCCCGACGAGTACGCGGCCTCGACCAGCCCCGAGCCGCCGGTCGCGAGGATGATCGCGACCTTCTTGTGCTTCATCAGCGCGCCGGTCGACTCGATCGTCGGGTTCGAGAGCGACAGCACGAGATCGGGCGGCGCGCCGACGCGCTCGATCGCGCGGCGCATCACCTCGACCGTCTCGCCGATGCAGCGCTTGGCGCGCGGGTGCGGGCTGATGACGATCGAATTGCGGCCCTTGACGGAGATCAGCGCCTTGCCGAGCGCGGTCGACGTCGGATTGGTCGTCGGGATGATGCCGGCGATGATCCCGCTCGGCGTCCCCACCTCGACGATGCCGGTCTTCTCGTCGCGCGAGAGGATGCCGACCGACTTCTCGTTCTTGATCGACTCCCAGATGCCGAGCGAGCCGAACAGGTTCTTCAGCACCTTGTAGTGCACGCGCCCGATGCCGGTCTCCTCGACCGCGAGGCGTCCGAGGTCGTACGCGGCCGCCGCGCCGGCTTCCGCCATCGCGCGGCAGACGTTGTCGATCTCGCTCTGCGAGTAATGCGCGACCGCCTCGCACGCCTTCTTCGAGCGTTCGACGTAGTCGCGCACTTCCTGGAGAGCGCGCAGGTCCGGATCGAGATTCGACACGGCGTTCGGAACGGCGTTGCGCTAGGCGCGCGGGCCGCTCAATCGGGGTTCTTGTCCTTGCCGCCGTCCTTGCCCTTCGGCGGCTGGATCGGAACCATCGCCGGCAGGATGCGCTTCAGCTGCTCGTGCGGGCGCGGGATGACGTGCACGGTGACGAGCTCGCCGACCCGGCGCGCGGCCGCGGCGCCGGCATCGGTCGCGGCCTTGACCGCGCCGACCTCGCCGATGACGAACATGGTCACCAGGCCGGCGGTCACCTTCTCCTTGCCGAAGAGCTGGACCTGAGCCGCCTTGACCATCGCGTCCGCCGCCTCGATCGAGCCCACGAGACCCTTGGTCTCGACCATTCCCAAAGCGTTGTTGTCCATGGATCCTCTGCTGGTTCGCACCCGGCGAACGCGAGCTCCCGAGGGCTCGTGCGCGCGCGGAAAGAGGCGCGGAGTGTACGAGCGTCGCCGAGCGAGCGCAATCGCCGGAACGCGCGCGGAAGATCGCCTGGACTCGCGGTGAACTTGCGGCCCACTCGCGCCAACGAAGGCGGCCGGGCGCTCGGCGAGCGTCCGGCCGCGATCCACCCTTCTCGCGTGCTCGCGCGCCGCGCGGCGACCGCCTAGAACTCCCAACCGATCACGACGAAGACGTCGAACTGCCGGGAGTCCGGCCCGATGCCGACCAGCGGGGCGAAGTCGATGTGCAGCGCCGGGTTCGGGCGCCACTGCAGGCTCGGACCGATCTCGAGCTCCTTCGCGTAGTCGCCGCGGTCGGCCGAGTCGTCGACCAGCGCGGCCTTGAGCTCGCCGCCGAGCGAAAGGCGCTCGTCTTGGAGCGTGTGCGAGAGGCCGAGCGAGAGCCCGTACTCCGCCTCGCGCAGATCGCCGACCTGCTGCTCGTAGATCAGGTTCGCGCCCCAGTGCCAGCCGACCGCGGCTTCGTCGCCGAGCAAGAGCTTGTACTCGACGACATCGGCCTCGTCGGACTTCTGATCCCACTCGACGTAGGCGGCGGGGTTGCCCCAGAGCTTGCCCCAATCAGCGAATGCGTAGCGCAGCTCGATCTTCTGCTCGTTGAACGCCATCTCGCCGGTGTCGACCGTCTGGTTCGAGACCGCGTACAGGTCGAGCTGCAGGCGGTGCGGCAGGCCGAACTCCCACTCGTACTGCGTCTGGAGCTCCGGCTTGCCGTCGCGCGGGTCCTTCCAGCGCGCCCACCACTCGAACTCGACCTTGCCTTCGGGCACGACGTACACGCGCGTCGACGGGAAGCGGCGCTTCGCGGTCCAGCGCGGCTGACCGTAGCTGCCGATGCGATCCTCTTCGCGCAGCGGCGACACGCGCTCGCCTTGGACCTCGATCGATGGCATCGCGTAGGACGGCGCGTGCCCGTCCTGCAGGTCGGCGTCGAGCTCGTCGGCGAGGTCGCCGGTGCGAGCGCGATCCTGGGAGGCGGCCTTGTCGGCCGGGTTGACGACCTGCGCGTGCGCAAGGCCGCCGAGCAGGAGCGCGCTCGACCAGGCGAGGGCGCTCCGTTGGAGTCGGATTCGTTGCATGGGTTCTCCACGTCGGGGGGGACGGGTGGGCTCCCGGGGTGCAGGAGCGCCACGGACGTCGGCGCCAACGGAGAACGGCGAGCGCCGGTTCAGCGCTCGCTCGCACTCATTCTCGGAACGCGTCCTCGTCGAGGCTCGGCTCGCGGTGCGCCGCGAGTCCGACCGCGAGGCCGAGCGCGAGGAACGTCACCAGCAACGACGAACCGCCGGTCGAGAACAACGGCAGCGGCACGCCGGTCATCGGGACGAGCCCGAGGTTGACGCTGACGTTGATGAAGAGGTGCGAGGCGAAGTAGAGCCCGACGCCGGTGACCACCAGGCGCGAGAAACGCTCGCGGACATGCCCCGCGGTGCTGAAGAGCAAGATCACGAGCAACGTGTAGAGCGCGAGCAGCCCCGCCGTGCCGACGAAACCGGTCTCCTCCGCGATCACGGCGAAGATCGAATCGGTCTCGCGCTCGGGCAAGTGCGCCGCTTCGTTCGCGACGCCTTGGCCGAGGCCGGTGCCGAGCCACCCTCCGTTGCCGATCGCGACGCGCGCTTGGTACGTGTGGAACGCGGCGCCGTTGCGATTGGCGATCAGGTCGTCGGGGGTCAGCGAATCGAGCCACGTCTCGACGCGCTGCGCCTGGTACTCGTGGACGATCCCGAAGCGCACCGCGCCGACGCCGAGCAGGAACACGAGCAGGACGCCGCCTGCGAGCACGCGCAGCCGAGCTCCCGCCGCGTACAGCATCCCGAGCGTGATCGGCACGAGCGTCATCGCCGTGCCGAGGTCGGGCTGGAGCGCGACGAGCCCCATCGGCAGGATCGCGAGCCCGAGCGGCAGGAGCCAATCGCGCCAACGCTTCAGCCTCGTCGTGTAGAGCGCCCGAGCGAGGATCACGATCACGCCGAGCTTCGCCAACTCCGACGGCTGCAGGTCGAAGCGCGGGAGCTGGATCCAACGCCGCGCGCCGTTGCGCACCTCGCCGACCAGCGGCACGAGCAGCAACAGGATCAACGCGACGACGAACACGAGCCACGCGCTGCGCCGCAGCCAACGCGGCCGCACCAAGAGGCCGAAGAGCAGCGCGGGCAGCGTCAACACGACGCGCTCCGCTTGCTTGGCGAAGTCGATGTCGCCGCGCAGGAAGTACTCGTCCGCCTGGTCCATCGCGTGCACGAAGACCAGCCCGAGCGCGCAAAGCGCGAGCGCGACGACGAGCACGTGCCAATCGACCTCGAGCCAGCGCACGTGGCGCAGCGACAGCGCGCGCTCGAGCGACGAACCGCGCTCGCGGGCGAACGGCGACGAGCTCATTGCTTCGGCTCCACGGCTTCGTCGCCGGCTGCGGGCGCCGACGCCTCGACGGCGCGCGCGGCGTCGGCCGCGGCTTGCGCCGCGAGCCACGCGCGCACTTCGTCGCGCTGCAGGAACTCCTGCGTGAGCCACACCGCGCCGTGGCTCGCGGTCGCGAGCGTGTCGAACTCGAAGACGACGAACACCAGCTTGGGATCCTCCGCCGGCAGCCAACCGCCGATCCACGTGTGCTTGCGCACCTTGTTCGAGCCGTCGGCGCTCGCGCCCTTCGGCAGCGCCTTGTAGTCCGCGCTGCCGGTCTTGACCGCGACGGCGAAGCCGAGGTCTTCGGAGCTGAGCGCGGCGTGCGCGGTGCCGCGCGCGTCGCTCGCGACGGTCAGCATCGCCGCGCGCACGCGCTCGCGCGCCGCGGCGGAGATCTCCAGAGGCCGCGCGGACTTCGGCACCGCGGAGCCGCCGATCTCCGCGGCGAGCCGCAGATCGGGCAGCTCGCCGGTCGCGAGCCCGCACAGCGCGCGCCCGACCTGCATCGGAGTCGCTTGCACGACCGAGAGCCCGTTTCCGAACGACAGCCGCTGGCGGACGTTGGTGAAGCGCAGCTTGGAGTAGCTCCGCCACGTGTCCTCGCGCCACGCCGAGCGCGTGCCGAACGTCTTGATCCCGGTCGGCGCCCCGAATCCGAACGTCTCGAGGCACGCGACCGCCGCCGCGTCGTCGAACTGCTCGCCGAGCCACGCGAAGTAGCAGTTGCACGACAGCTTCAGCGCTTCCGCGAGGTCGACCGTGCCGTGGCCGTACGTGCTCGCGCAGTGCAGGCCCTTGTAGTTCGCGCCATCGCCGGGCGCGCCCTGGCAGAGCACCGTGCGCGTCGGATCGAGCCCGAGGTGATCGAGCGCCCATGCGGCGACGAACGGCTTGAACACCGAGCCCGGCGGCTGGTGATCGAAGATGCGCAGCGTGCGATCGACCGCGAGGTCGCGGTGGTTCGACGTCGCCGTCTCGCCGCGATCGTCGAGCGGCACCGACGCCGCGGCGAGCACGTCGCCGTCGACCGTGAGCAACACGATCGCACCGACCGGCGCGGCGAGCCAACGCTCGTCGCGTCGATCGGGATCGGGATCGCCGACGGGATGCTGGAGCACCCACTCCGCGGCGCGCTGCAGGTCGAGGTCGAGCGTCAGCACGACGTCGTTGCCGTCGCGCGCGTCGAGATCGACGTCGCGCCGGCCGGCGTCGCGCTCGGAGAGCTCCTGCAGCCCGCGGCTCTCGCGATAACCGTTGTGACCGGAGAGCTCGGGATCGAAGTAGCCTTCGAGGCCGCTGGTGCCGCGCTTCTCGCCGGGGCGGTCGACGCTCGCGACGAGCTCCGCGAGCCGCTGCGCCTCCGCTTCGTTGCGCGAACCCTGCCGCAAGAGCGCCGCGAGCTCGTGCGCGTCGCGCCGTTGGCGCCGCAGCTCGACCATGCCGGGCTCGCCGAGCCCGCCGATCAAGCCCGCCGCCGCGGTGCGCCCGGTCGACGGATCGACCTCGCGGACGCGCTCCTGACGCGCGCGGACCGAGAAGCCGGCGAAGCGCGCGCGGTAGCGCGAAAGCGTCTCGACGAGCTCGTACGGCGGCTCCTCCTCGACGACGAACGGCCGGTTGCCGCGGTCCTTCTGCACGTACGCGACCTGCTCGCCGGCGAGCGCGATGCGCGCGGGGTTCCAGAGCAGGCGCTTGGTCGCGCCGAGCTCCTCCATCTCCGCGCACGCGAACAGCGAATCGAGCTCGCGCGCCGCTTCGCGCTGCAAGCGCGCGTCGCACGCGACGATCAGCGCCTCGACGTTCGCGGCGATCCAACTCGAGTCCCAGTCGTCGACACAGCGGCGATACCACTCCGCCGCGCGCCTCTGCACCGCGGCGGAGTCGGCGGCGTTCTCGCCGCGCAGCGCGAGCTCGAGCGCGGCCACGCGTTGCCACGGATCGACGCCGGCGCCCGAGTCGCCGCGCAGGTCTTGGAACGGGAACGTGTGCTCGCGTTCGTCGCCGAGACCGCCGGGGCACGACGCGAGGGTCAGATCGTCGAGCTCACCGAGCACGAGCCAACGCTCGAACGCCGTGAAGTCGAGCGGCCGGTCCTCGGCCCACGCGCGCCGGCGCTCGGCGCCGCCGTCGTCGGCGGGCGCGATCTGCGCGGCGAGCTCGCCGACCAACGCGACCGCGCGGCGCTCGTCCTCGGGCGCGAGCTGGATCTCCGCGAGCACCGTCGGCACGCCCCATTGCGCGATGCTCTCGAGCCACGTCGTCCGCTCGCGCTGGATCCATTCGGCGACGCGAGCGTCGTCCCAGCAGAGCACGCGCGCGAGCCACGTCAGGTCGAAGCCCGCCTCGACCGTGCGCGCGTCGAGTCGACCGACGCGGAAACCGGCGGCGCGCGCGAAGAGCTCGCTCGCGACCTCGTCCTCGACCTCGGCGCGCCAGCCTTCGAGCTCGCTGAAGAGCCCGGCGAGCGCCGTCGCGGGATCCGACCTCGCCGCGCGCGACTCGCCTTCGCGCGAGAGCAGCGCCGCGAGCCTTCCGAGATCGTCGACCGACTCGCCGACGCGCCGCTCGAGCGCCGCGAGCACCTCTTCGACGGTCACGCCGCGCGCCTTCGCGGCGAAGGCGGCGTACGACTCGATCTCGCGTTCGTTCGCGATCGCGTCGCGCAGCGCGCGGCGCTCCTTCAGCGTGAACTCGAGCAACGAACCGATGTAGAAGCGCACGTCGGCGGCGCGCGCGGCACACTGGTCCTCCGCGGGCGACGAGCTCGGCGCGACGGCGCTGCCGCCTCCGAGCGCGAGCCCTTCGCCGCGCGCGAACGCCGCGAGCGAGCGAGGCGACAGCAGCGCGAGCGTCCGTGCGGCGGACGCGAGCTCGCCGAGCGTCTCCGCGTAGCCGACCGGACGCGCGAACAACGCCGAACGCGCGTGCACGACCGCGCCCAACGGATTGGCGCGCCGGAAGTCGCGGTAGCAGAACTCGACCTGGAACGCGCGGCGCTCGTGCGCGAGCGGCCGGCCGCGCGCGTCGAGGATCGCACCGCGCTGGAACGGCACGACGCTGCCGGAACGCACGAGGTTCGCGGCCTCGGCGGCCCACGTGCGGTGCTGGACCACCTGGATCTGGAACAGGCGCGCGACGAGCACGCCGAGCCCCAGGACCACCAGCGCGATCAGCGGACCGACGCGACGTTGGACCACGGGGAGTTCCTCTTCAGCGGCGTCACTCCCGGAAGGTAGGCGATCGCGGGCCCGACGAGAAGCATCGCGACGCCGCTCGAAACCGCGGTCGCGAGCGACCGCCAGAGCGCTCCGTCGGCGAGCGCGAGCCCGTGCACCAAGCGCGATTCGCGGACGAGCTCGCCCCACGTCTGCGCGCCGAACACGGCGATGCCGGTGGCGACCGCGAGCACCAGCGGCGACGACACGTCGAGCGCCGATCGAACGATGCGCAGGAAGAGCAGCACGCCGAGGAACGCCGCGAGCACCGCGGCGACCGGTTGCGTGCCGAGCGCCGCGGCGCCGCACGTCCCGACCAGCGCGAGCCCGAACGACTGACCGGTCGAGAGCCGCGCGGCGAGTCCGAGCACCAGCATCGATCCGAGCGCCGGCGCGAACGGCCCGAACGGATCGGCGAGCCGCGCTTCGACCGCGGACGCCCACAGCGACCACACGCAGAGCAAGAACCACGCGAGCCACGGACTCTTGGTCACGGCGCGCCCTCCGTGGCGGGCTCTTCGGGCGCGAAGACCCAGACCTCGCCGAGCTCGGCGCCGTCGGCGAACTCGGTCAGGCCGAACTCGACGCTCGCGCGCGCGTGCGCGGGCAGCGCCGCGCGCCCGACGATCAGCCCGCGCGGCACGCCGCGGTCGCCGGAGCCGGTGAAAAGGATCGCGTCGGAGGTCGCGCCGGCCTCGCCGGCGAGCTCGCGCGGCGCGCTCCACACGAACCGCGCGGCGCCCTGCTCGTCGCGCCCGCCGAGCGCGCGGATCTCGCCGAGCGCCGCGGGCCGCTCGTCGCTCGCGACGCGCGCGACCGCACCGAGCGCGAAGCCGCGCGACGCGAGCAAACTGACCTTGGCGCTCCAGCGCGACACGGCCTCCACCCGACCGACCAGCCGCGTGCCGAACACGACCGCCGAACCCGGGCGCACGCCGTCGCTCGAGCCCGCGGCGAGCACGATGCCGCCCCACGCGCGCGCCGGGTCGCGCGACGACAGCACGCGCGCTCGCACCCAGCGTCCGCTCTCGAGCTCGTCGACGTGCGCGGTCTCCTCGCCGCGCGCGACGCCCGCCGGGCAGACCACCGCGACGTGGAAGAGGCCGTTCTGGTAGTCGAGCGTCGGCCGCACGCCCGCGGCGCCGGACGGGTCGCGCTCGAGGTAGCCGAGCTCGAACCCGCGCGACTCCTCCGCGAAGCGCTCGAAGTGCGACCACGTCTCGTCGACGACGACGCGGCCCTCGAAGAGCTCGGGATCCTCGGGGTGGTGCACCGCGAGGTACGCGTGCGCGGTGCTCGCCGACGCGCCGCTGACGCCGCCGACCACCAGCGACGCGCTCCGCTGGGTGCGCTCGACGTCGACCCGCGCGCCGACGTACGCGCCGCGCGCGGTGACGAGCTCGATCCATGCGACGCCGGGGCGCGCGCGTTCGAGCTCGGCGACCCGGCCGACGTACGCGTCGCCAGAGATCACCGGCATGCCGACCTCGATGCCCGACGCGTCCGCGCTCTCGAGGTGCACTTCGAGCCGATCGCGCGACGTCTCGCCGCGTCCGACGACGTCGCCGCGGACGAACCGGCGCCCGGCGGCGAGCTCCGGGCTCTGCGGCAACGTGAAGCGCCACTCGTCGGCGTAGAGCTCGCGCCGCAGCTCCTGCTCGCGTTCCGCGGTGCTCGCGAGGTGCGCGACCGCGGCCTCGACGCGGCTGGAACGCGCCCATTCGGCCGGCGCGGCGAGCTCGGCGAGCAGGCGCAGCGGCGAGCTCGCTCGCTCGAGCGCCGCGTCGACCGACGGCATCGGCTTGAGCGAGCACACCAACGCCGCGACGAACAGGATCAGGTAGAGCGCGCGTGCATAGGTCAGACGCACGGCGATCGCCTCCTAGCCGCTCGCGGACGCGCGGGTCGTTCAGCCTTCGTCGTCGGTCGAGAGCACCGACGAGAAGTCGTCCAGGCGCTCGAGGAACACGCCGGTGCCGCGCGCGACCGCCGTCAGCGGATCCTCGGCGACGCGCGCCGGGATGCCGAGCAGTTCGCTCATCGCGTTGGCGAGGCCGGGCAGCAGCGCGCCGCCGCCGACCAGCGTGACGCCGGTCTCGACGATGTCCGCGGAGATTTCCGGCGGCGCTTCCTCGAGGATCGAGCGCGTCGCCTCGCAGATCTGGCGCACCGGACCGGAGAGCGCTTCGCGGATCTCGATCGACGTCACCGACGTGCGCCGCGGCAATCCGTGGACGGTGTCGCGGCCGGCGACGGTCATCGAGAGCTCTTGCTCGAGCGGCCACGCCGAGCCGATCGTCAGCTTGATGCGCTCCGCGCTCTGCTCGCCGATCGCCAAGTTGTGGTGGCGGCGCAGGTGGTTCATGATCGCTTCGTCGAGCTCGTCGCCCGCGATGCGCAAGCTGGTCGCGCAGACCAGGCCGGCGAGCGCGATCACCGCGATCTCGCTCGTGCCGCCGCCGATGTCGACGATCAGCGAGCCGCGCGGTTCGGTCACCGGCAATTGCACGCCGATGCCCGCGGCCATCGGCTCGTCGATCAGGAACACGCGGCGCGCGCCGGCGCGTTCCGCCGAGTGGATCACCGCGCGACGCTCGACCGCGGTGATGCCGACCGGCACCGAGATCACCACCTGCGGCTTCACCCACGTGCGGCCCTCGTGGACCTTGGTGATGAAGTAGCGGAGCATCCGCTCGGTCACCTCGAAGTCCGCGATCACGCCGTTGCGCAGCGGACGGATGACTTCGATGCCGGACGGCGCCTTGCCGAGCATGTCCTTCGCGGCCTTGCCGACCGCCATGCCGTCGAGCAGCACCTCGTTGGTGCCCTTCTTCACGGCGACGACGCTGGGCTCATTCAGGATGATGCCGCGCCCGCGCACCGTGACCAGCGTGTTGGCGGTGCCCAAATCGATCCCCATGTCGACGGAGAATCGACCCAGCACCCATTGCCACGGATTGGATTCCAAGACCCCGTACCCTTCTCACTGAGACTCGCTCGAGCGCGCTCGTGTGTCCCTCTCTCGCTTTCGCACGCCGACGCGCGGCGTGCGCGGGCGGGCATCCGGCGCGTCGCGCGCGCGTCGAGCTTCCGCCCCGCAGAACGCGCGGATTCTAGCGTGGATCGCGCGGAATGCGCGTCCCGAACGGCGTGCCCGCGCGGACGGCGCGTTCACGGCGAGCGACGCGGCGCACACGCCGAGGTCTCGATCGTCTCGATGCGACGCGCTCGCACCGGTCGAGAGCTCGCTCGCGAGCGCGGCGGCTCGCGCCCTTCGAACGGCGGATGCGCCCGAGTTCACGGCGAGCTCACGCCGGGCGCGAGGCCCGGGCCGAAAAGCAGCGCGGCCGCCGTCCGGAGAGGACGACGGCCGCGCGTGGTTCGAAGCGGGAGCTCAGCCCTTGAAGAACAGGCCGCTGCCGAGCGGTCCGAGCTCGTGATCCATCATGATGCAGGCGACGAGGAACACGAGCGTCGCGACGATCGCGACCCCGGTGTAGACGCTGGCTTCGCTGGAAGCCGACGCCTCGACGACTTGCGCTTGCTGGACCGGCGTCGGCGAGGACGCCGCGCGCTTGCTCATCCGAGTGCTCTTGGCCATGGTTCGTAGTCCCTTCGGGGGTGGGCCGGGATCAGAGGCGGGTCGAGGCGCTGTCGCCTTGGCCGATCGTCTGACCGGCGACCGGGCGCGTGATCAGCGCCGAGCACATGTTGTTCAGGACCTTCTGGACGCGCGCTTGGCCCTTGTAGGTGCTGCCGCGGTAGATCTCGAAGGTCATGCCGGCGGTGACGCCCGCGTCCGAGCCGACGTTCAGCGTCAGGAGGCCCGGCTTGATGTCGTAGGAGATCCCCATCACCGCGCCGTCGATCTGCGGCTGGGCGGTGATCTTCTGGAGATCGACGCCGGTGACCGCGACCACCGTGCTGAGCTTGGTGTTCAGGTCGTCGATGTTCTGGCTGGCCGAGGCGACCTCGGTCTTCAGGCCTTCGATCTCGACGTTCGCGGCGGCGAGCGCGTCTTCCGCGTCACGGCGCGCCTTCTCGGCCGCCATCTTCTCTTCCAGCGCCTGGTCGCGCGCCTTCTCGGCGTCGCGGGCTTCCGCGAAGGCCTTGTCCTTGGCGGCGATCAGGTCCTGGTTGGTCGTGTTGAAGCCGCCGAGGCTCTCGCTGATCTTGTCGAGCTGCGACTTGAGCTTCGAGCTCTCGTCCTTCGCCGCGTCGAGGTCGCGTTGGTTGCGATCGGCGAGGTCCTTGTTGTTGACCGCTTCGGCGCGCGCCGCGTCCTTCGCACCGGTTTCGCCGTTGAGGCGGGTGCTGAGGTCGGCGATCTGCTTGTCCTGGTCGGCGACCTTCGCGTCGCGTTCCGCCAGGACCTTCTTGTGATCCTCCATCACTTGCTTGGTCTTCCCGAGCGAGTGAACCGCGTAGCCCAGGAAGGCCGCGGCGAGGAGCGCGTTGAGGATGATGAAGATCTTGCCGATCGTGCTCATACGTCGATGAGAAGG
The DNA here is from genome assembly GCA_020847695.1 of Planctomycetota bacterium. Classification (GTDB taxonomy): domain Bacteria; phylum Planctomycetota; class UBA1135; order UBA1135; genus JACRIN01. Next base: position 84,042 of record JADLBP010000211.1, on the reverse strand, counting down.
GCGGGGTGTCGAGAGTCGGATGGGGACCCGTTCGTCTTCGGCTTTGGGGACGCGCGCGGGGTGCGGGGCGCAGGGGCTGGCACCGGGCGCGGATCAGAGTCTGGGTGGGCCGGAGTCGAACTGGAGAGGGCGGGGAGTATAGGGAGGGTGTCGAGCGAGGGTCAAGGGACGTTGGCCCGTCTGTCATCGACACCGGCGTGATTACCTGGCTCGGCCGCCCGGTTACGCCGGCCGATCACGCGGCGCGGGTCGGAGCGCTCGACGGCGACCGCCTGCGGCGCGGCTCGACTACGCCGCCGGTGCGCGCCGGCGGCGGGCGAGCAGCAGCGCCGCGAGTGGCGCGACCAGCACCGCGAGCTGCCACAGGCGCTCGCTACGTACATAGGGGGTGACGCCGACGCCGGGCGCGGGCACCGGCACCGTCGCGAGCAGGCTGCCGCCGACCTCGCGGTCCGAGCCGTCGACGACGAGGCGCGCGACCTCGAGCCCGTCGGGCCCGATCACCGCGCTCGCTCCCGAGTTGGTCGCGCGCACCACCGCCCGCCCGGTCAGCGCGGCCTCGAGGTGCGAGAAGGCCATCATCTGATCGACCTCGTGGCTCTGGAGGTACCACGCCTCGTTGCTGACGATCAGGTGGAACGCGAGGTCGTCCCGGCGCGCCGGCCCGGTGTACGGGTCGTCGAACGCGTTGTCGAAACAGACGCTGCCGCCGAAGCGGAAGCGGCGGCCGTCGCGGGTCGCGAGCTCGAGGATCCCCGCCTCGTCGTCGGCGAGCAGGTCGGGCACGTACCCCGCGAGTGCCCCGATGGCGCCGCGCGCCCAATCGAAGCGCTCGAGCCCGGTCAACGTCTCGGCGCCGGGCACCAAGTGGAGCTTGGACGCGACACCGTCGCGCACGCCGTCCGCGTTCCACAGCACCATGGAATTGCGCCGTCGGACCCGCCCCTCGTGGGCGACGAACGTCTCCGCGCCGGCGAGGAAGCTCGTCCCCGCGGGCAGCACGGCGCCGGTGCGCGTCGCGCCGAACAGCCCCTGACCGATCCAGTTGTCCTCGACGTCGAGCCAGCCGTGGACCCACTCGACGTCCGCTTCGTAGCCGGCCCACGGATCGCTCGAGGCGCCCTGCTCGATCGCCGCGGCGAGCCCGCGATCCATGATCGGCATCCCGAGCATCGTCTCGCCCCAACAGACGAGGTCCGGCGGCGGCTCGGCGGACGCGCGCGCGGCGGCGAGCCCTTCGAGCGTCCGCGCGCGGCCTTCCTTGAAGATCTCGTCGCCGCCGCGCGCGCGCATCTTGCGGCTCTGCGCGATGTTCGGTTGCACCAGCAGCACGCGCGGCCCGTCGACGGTGTCCGGCGCGGGCACCAGCGCGCTGAGCAGCACTCCGGCGAGCAGCGGCACGCCCGCGAACACGCCGGAGCGCGCGAGCTTCGAGCCCCCACCGCCGAGCACATCGGCGATCCATCCGCCGAGCGCCGCGAGCACCCAGCCGAGCCCGATCACGCCCCAGACGCGCGCGCTGCCGAGGATCCAGTCCGCGGCGTGCAAGTGCGTGCCGAGGCGCATCCACGGCAGGCCGAACGGCGGCTCGAGGATCGACTTCAACGTCTCGACGCCGAGCCACGCGAGCGGCGCGGCGAGCGCGAGCGGCGCGACGCGCGCGGTGCGGCGCAGCAGAGCCATCGCGGCGCACGCGTAGAGCCCGTTCGCGGGCCCCATGAAGAGCAACGTGCCCGGCCACACGTGCCACGCCCAGCCGCAGATCCACGCCCAGCCGAGCGAGCTCGCGAACCACTCGATCCAGAACGCGCCCTTGCCCGGCCGCGACGCCGAGAGGCTCCACAGCGCGACGCCGAGGATCGCGAGCAACCACACGCCGTCGGGCACGAGGATGCCCGGGCTCGCGAGCGCGAGGAGCAACCACGCGGCGAGCTGGAGGACGAGGCGGCGCGCGGGAGCGAGCGGCGGGAGCGGATCGACCGACTTCAAGGCAGCAGCCGGTACTCGACCATTTCGCCGGCCGCGATGCGAGTCTCGATCGGCGCGACCGCGAGCGCTTCGGAGCGCGCGAGCCCGACGACGTCTGCGGAACCGTTCCAGCGAACGGGCACGAGCTCCTCGACGCCGTCGCTGCCGGGCCGCGTCGTGCACGGCAGGTACTGCTCGCGCGGATTGGGTGCGAGTTCGCCGCCGCACCAACGTCCGCGGCGCACGCGCGCGCCGAAGTCCGTCGCGTTCGAGAGCTTGGCGAGCGCCGGCCGCACGAAGAGCTCGAAACCGACGAAGCACGACACCGGGTTGCCGGGCAGCGCGAATACCGGCTTCTCGCCGTGCATGCCGAACCACAGCGGCTTGCCGGGCTTCATCGCGATCTTGTGGAACACCGGTCGCACGCCGAGCGCCTCGAGCGCCGCGCCGACGAAGTCGTACTTGCCGACCGAGACGCCGCCGGTGGTCACGAGCACGTCGCAGCGCGCGAGCGCGTCCGCGAGCCGCCGCGCGAGCTCCGCCGGCACGTCGCGGACGACGCCGAGGTTGGTGACGTCGGCGCCGGCGCGTCGCGCGAGCGCCGCGAGCTCCAACGTGTTGCTCTCGCGGATCTGGCCGGGGCCGGGGCGCGCGCTCGGGGGCACGAGTTCGTCGCCGGTGGTCACCACGCACACCTTGACGCGGCGCCACACCGGCACCGGGTCGCAGCCGATCGACGCGAGCACCGCGAGATCCGCGGGTCGCAACACGCGGCCGGGCTCGAACACGAGCTGTCCGTCGCGCAGGTCCTGACCGCGATGGCAAACGTTTTGCCCGAGTCGAACATGGTCGCGGAGCACCACGTTCGCGCCGTCGGAGCGCGACTGCTCGACCATCACCACCGCGTCGGAGCCTGACGGCAACTCGGCTCCGGTGTAGATCGCGACGCACGCTCCCGCCGGAAGATCGCCGCGGAAGGGCTCGCCCGCGCGGGATTCGCCCAGGATGGGCAGGCTTCGCTCCCCGCTCGCCGCGTTCGACTCCGCGAAATCGGCCGCGCGCACCGCGAACCCGTCGACGGCACTCTTTTCGAACGGCGGCAAATCCAAGTCGGACGAAGCGCGACGCGAGAGCACGCGGCCGTCAGACTGCTCCACCGAGACGAGCTCGTCGTCGCGGACGCCCGTCACGCAACCTAGAATCTCGGCAATGGCCTCCTTGGGGCTGCGCATGCGGGCGGCAGTGTAGCGAGCTTCGCACCCGCCCGGTCCCCCGAGCCAGTCCTCCCCCCAAGATGCATCGATCGATTGCCGTCCGAGCGCTGCTGCTCTGTTCGTTGTTCGTCGCCGCCTGCCAACCGTCCGATTCGGCGGCCGCGAGCTCCAACGCATCCGGGGACTCCGGGCTGAAGCCGCGCGAGCGTTCGCGCGTGCTGGTCGAGCCGGTCGCCGAGCGCGAGATGCTGAAGACGCTCGACACGACCACCAAGGTCGAGAGCGAGTTCCAACACGAGATCGTGCCGCGAGCGAGCGGACTGGTCACCGAGGTGCTCGCCGAAGAGGGCGATCGCGTCGAGGCCGGGCAGGTGCTCGCCCGCCTGGACGATCGCGAGGCGAAGATCGCCGTCGGCGAGGCCGAAGTCGCGCTGAAGGAAGCGCGCGACAACGTCCCCAAGCTCGCGATCGCGATCAAGGAGGCGGAATCGCGCGCCGAGAGCGCACGGCGTTCCGCCGAACAGGCCCAGCGCGACTTCGAGCGCAACGAGACGATCTCGGTCGCCGGCACGGACCGGCCGGGCTTGCTCTCGGCGAAGGAACTCGAGCAGAGCCGGCTCCAGCGCGACCAAGCGGTCTCCGACTACGACACGGCGAAGCTCGCGCTCGAACGCGCGCGCGTCGAGTACGAATCGGCGAAGAACGCGGTCGCGCGCGCCGAGCTGCAACTGCAGCAAGCCCAGCTGATGTTCTCCTACATGGAGATCCTCGCGCCGGCGCGCGGCGTGATCGCGCTGCGCTCGCTCAAGGTCGGCGACAGCGTCGCCGCGACGACCTCGTTCTCGGCGCGCGCGGGCGTCGCGGGGTTCACGCTGGTCGACATCGAGGCGCTGCGCGTCGTGTTCTACCGGCCGCAGCGCGAGCTCGCGCTCTTCCGCCCGCGTGAAACGACCACCCGCGAAGCGGTCAACGGCGACACCAGCCATGCGGGCGGCCTCGAGCTCACGGCGACGACCGAGGCGATGCCGAACGCGAAGTTCCGCGGCCTGATCGAGCGCGTGTCGCCGACGATCGACGCCCAATCGGGCGCGTTCCGCGTCACCGCGGCGATGCAGGTCACGGCGGAGAACGACCCGAGCGCGATGCTGCTGCCCGGGATGCTGGTGCGGCTCGAGATCGTCACCGAACGCCACCCGAACGCGATGGTCGTGCCGAAGCGCGCGGTGCTGCGCGAAGGCGAGGTCGGCCACGTGGTCGTCGTCCGAGACGGCCGTGCGCACCGAGTCGCGGTCGAGGAAGGGCTCTCCGACGAGGAGTACGTCGAGGTCCGCGCGCAGGGCGACGCGACGCTGAAGGTCGGCGAGCTCGTGGTGGTCGTCGGCAACCGCGACCTCGAAGAGGGCGCCGAAGTCGAGATCGACGCGTCGAGCGCGTCGGCGAAGAAGTAGGTCGCGAACGCCATGGGCTCGACGCAAGCGCGCACGGGCGGCGGGGTGATCGGAACGGTAGTGTCGCGACCGGTCGCGATCACCATGTTCATGATCTCGCTCGCCGTCTTCGGAGTGGTCTCGTTCGGCAAGCTGCCGATGGACCTGTTGCCGGAGATCAGCTATCCGACGCTCACCGTGCGGACGACGTTCCCCGGCGCCGCGCCGGAAGACGTCGAGGATCGGATCTCCGAGCGCATCCAGGAGCAGCTCTCGACGCTCCCCCACCTCGTGCGCTCGACCTCGATCAGCCGCGCCGAGACGTCCGACATCGTGCTCGACTTCGACTGGGGCACGAACATGACGTTCGCGGTCCAGGACGTGCGCGACAAGCTCGACGGCGTGTTCCTGCCGCAAGGCGCGGAACGGCCGCTGATCCTGCGCTACGACCCCAACCGCGATCCGATCCTGCGGATCGGCCTGTCGTCGGCGCGCGAGCTCGAGCCCGAGAAGGCGCTGATGCAGTTGCGCTGGATCGCGGAGAACCGCGTCAAGCGCGAGCTCGAGTCGATCCCCGGCGTCGCCGCCGTCCAGGTGCGCGGCGGTCTCGAGGAAGAGATCCGCGTCCGCGTCGACCCGTTCAAGATGGCGGCGCAGAACCTCGATCCGCAGGCGCTGCAGCAGCGCCTCGCCGCCGAGAACATCAACGCGAGCGGCGGCTCGGTGCGCGAGGGCTCGACCGAGTACCTCGTGCGCACGCTGAACGAGTTCCAGGATCTCGCCGAGATCGAGAACCTCGCGATCGTGCGCCGCGGCGAGGCGGTGATCCGCGTCCGCGACATCGCGACCGTCGAGCGCACGCACCGCGAGCGCGAGGTCGTCGCGCGACTCTCCGGCGCCGAGATGGTCGAGATCGCGGTCTACCGCGAGGCCGGCGCCAACATCGTCGAGCTCGCCGACAAGGTCCGCCAGAAGGTCTTCGGCGACGAGTCTCAGCAGAAGGCTGCCGAGGAGATCGAGAAGCGCGGCAAGAACCCGACGCTGAATTTCATGGAGCGCGAGCAGACCGCGTTCCTCGCCAATCGCTTCCGCGACGACGCGCGCTTCGACGTGCTGTCGGACCAGTCGACGTTCATCCGCTCCTCGATCGAGGACGTCAAGCAGTCGGGCCTGATCGGCGGCGTGCTCGCGATCGGGATCATCTGGCTCGCGCTGCGCCGGCTCCCGCCGACGGTGATCATCGGCGTGTCGCTGCCGTTGTCGGTGATCGTCACGTTCGCGCCGATGTACCTCTGGGGCGTCTCGCTGAACATCATGTCGCTCGGCGGCCTCGCGCTCGGCGTCGGCATGGTCGTCGACAACGCGATCGTCGTGCTCGAGTCGATCACGCGCTGTCGCGACGAGGGCGACGGGCTCGGGCAGGCCGCGGTGCGCGGCACGCGCGAAGTGCTGGGCGCGATCACCGCGTCGACCGCGACCTCGATCTGCGTGTTCGCGCCGATCGTCTTCGTGCACGGCGTCGCCGGACGCATCTTCGGCGACCAGGCGATGACGGTCGTCGTCTCGCTCTCCGCGTCGCTCTTGGTCTCCGTGATCTACATCCCGATGCTCGCCGCTCGGCCGATGCTCGCTGGGGCGGAGCGCGGAGGTGATCGCGCCGAGCACGCGACACCGTGGTATCGGCACCTCCTCGACGGCACCGGCCGCGGAGTCGGCCGCGGGGTGCTCGGTCTGCCGCTCGCGATCGTCGCGGGGCTGATGCGGGTCGTCGCGTTCGTCGGGTACGTGCTCTACCTCGCCTTCTTCTGGATCACCGCGCCGTTCGGATGGCTGCACGACAAGGCGTGGGGCGCGATCGCGCGGGTCTATCCCGGGCTGCTGCGCGGCGCGCTCGCGGCGCCGTGGGTCGTGCTGCTCTTGGTCGGCGGGCTCGGGTGGTTCTCGTACGAGCGCGCGAAGACGCTCGGGCTCGAGCTCTTGCCCGACATCCACCAAGGTGAGTTCACGGTCCACGTCGGGCTCGCGGTCGGCAGCCCGCTCGAGAACACCGATCGCGTGCTCTCCGAGCTCGAGCGCAGCGTGCGCGCGCTCGACGGCGTCGCACTGACCGCGCTGACGGTCGGCGTCGAGAAGGACACGCTGACGCGCGAGATCGAAGGCAAGCACACCGCGCGCCTGACCGTGCGCATGAAGCCCGAGACGTTCACGCCGGAGTCCGAGGAGGCGCTGCTGGTGCGCGTGCGCGAGCTCGTCGCCGCGAACGCCGCCGTGCGCTCGGTCGAGGTCTCGCGGCCGACGCCGTTCGCGCTCGAGGCGCCGGTGCAGATCGAGGTGCTCGGCCACGACCTCGCCAAGCTCCAGACGATCGGCGCACGCGTCGTCGACGCGATCTCCGGCATCGAGGGCCTGACCGACGTGCGTTCGAGCGTCCGCCCGGGGCACCCGGAGGCGCTGATCGTCTTCGATCGCGACAAGACGCTCGAGTACGGTCTCGACCTGCAGCAGGTGTCGAACCTGGTGCGCGACCAGGTGCTCGGCAACGTCTCGACGCGCTTCAACGAAGGCGACGACCGGATCGACGTGCGAGTGATGGGCGACGAGATCATGCTCGGCAACGTCGAGCGCGTGCTCGAGCTCGTCGTCAACCCCGCCGGCGCGACGCCGGTGCCGCTGCACGCGGTCGCGCGGGTCGTCCGCGCCGACGGACCCGCGGAGATCCGCCGCATCGGCAACACGCGCGCGGTCGTCGTCAGCGCGGCGACCAGCGGGCTCGACCTCGGCGGCGTCAACCGCAAGATCGAGGCGGCGCTCGCGAGCGTCGACGTGCCGAACGACGTCGTGCTCCAGCTCGGCGGCAAGAAGCGCGAGATGGACGACGCGAAGCAGAACATGATCTTCGCGCTCGCGCTCGCTCTCTTCCTCGTCTACGTCGTCATGGCGGTGCAGTTCGAGTCGATCGTGCAGCCGCTGATCATCCTGGTGTCGGTCCCGCTCGCGGCGGTCGGCGTGATGTTCACGCTCGACCTGCTTGAGGTGCCGTTGTCGGTGGTCGTGTTCCTCGGTCTGATCCTGCTCGCGGGCATCGTGGTCAACAACGCGATCGTGCTGATCGACCGCGTCAACCAGCAGCGCGCCAACGGCGTCGGCCTCTACGACGCGTTGATGGAAGCCGGGCAGACTCGCCTGCGTCCGATCTACATGACCGCCGCGACGACGGTGATCGGCCTCTTGCCGATGACCGGTTGGCTCGCGTGGATCCCGGGGCTCGGCAGTCTCGGAACCGGCGAGGGCGCCGAGCTCAATCGGCCGCTCGCGATCACCGTGATCTCGGGTCTGACCGTGTCGACGCTGCTGACGCTCGTCGTGATCCCGGTCGTGTACTTCGTCGTCTATCGGCGCAGCGCGCCGGAGCGTGCGGCATGAGCGCTACCAGCACGAATCTCGACCGCGCGTCCGGCTTCTTCGGCGCGTTGGTGCGCCGGCCGGTCACGCTGATCGTGCTCTTCGTGTCGCTGATCGTCATCGGATTGATCTGCTACCAGCGCATCCCGGTGCAGATGATGCCCGAGGGCATCACCGAGCCCGGGCTCTGGATCTCCGCCGCGAATCCCGGCGCGAGCGCGAAGGAGAACGAGGAGAAGGTCGCCCGCGTCCTGGAGGAGGAGATCCGCACGCTCGCGGGCGTCGAGAACCTCTACAGCAGCTCGCGCGACGGCTTCGTCAACCTGCAGGTCGAGTTCAACGCGCGCGTCTCGATGGACCTCGCCAAGGCCGAGGTGCGCGATCGGATCGAGCGGGCGCGCGCGAAGCTGCCGAACACCGTACGCGAGGTGCAGCTCTTCTCGTGGAGCCAATCCGACCTGCCGGTGATGTTCTTCGCGATCCTGCACCCGGGCGACTCCGACGAGACCGATGCGCTGATCGACAACGTGATCCAGCGTCAGCTCGAGGCGGTCGACGGAGTCGCGCAGCTCGAGATCTGGGGCGTCCTCGACGACTCGCTGCGCATCCTGCTCGACGAGGAGCGCGTCGTCGCGGCGAACCTCGAGCTCGGCAAGCTGATCCAGCGTCTCTCCGCCGACAACTTCGCCCTCCCGCTCGGTGAGGTCACCGACGGCGGCCGGCGCGTGCTGTTGCGCTCCGACATGCGTTTCAAGACGCACGAGGAGATCGAGAACTACCCGATCGGCAACGGGCTCGCGATCAAGGACGTCGGCCGCGTCATCACCGCGAAGAGCGTCCGCAACCGGCTCTTCCGGATCGACGGCAGCTACTCGTACTACGGCGAGGTCCGCAAGGACTCGCAAGCCAACGCGGTCGCGACGTGCAAGCGTCTGAAGGCCGCGTTCGCGGAGCTCGAGAAGAACCCGCGTCTCGCCGGCAAGTTCCACTTCCTGCCGCTGTTCGACCAAGGCGAGTTCATCGAGTCGTCGATCTCGCAGCTCGTCGAGACCGCGTACTGGGGCGGACTGTTCGCGGTGATCGTGCTCTTCGCGTTCCTCAAGCGCCTCCGGATGACGATCGCGGTCGCGCTCGCGATCCCGATCTCGGTGCTGTTCGCGATCGCGTGGCAGTTCCTCGGCGGCGGCACGTTCAACGTGCTGACGATGACCGGCATCACGCTGGCGCTCGGGATGCTCGTCGACAACGCGATCGTCGTCATCGAGAACGTCGTGCGCTGGAAGCAGCTCGGCCACACCGATCGCGATTCGGCGGCGGGCGGCGCGCAGGAGGTCGGGCTGGCGGTGCTGCTCTCGACGTTGACCACGGTCGTCGTCTTCATGCCGCTGATCTTCATGACGAAGAATCCGCAGCTCGCGATCATCTTCGGCGAGCTCGGGCTGCCGCTCTGCACGTCGCTGATCTTCTCGCTGGCGGTCGCGCTGATCCTGCTGCCGGTGATCGCCGCGCGGATCCTCGGACCGCGGCCGAAGTGGGTCCAGCGCTGCGCGGACCGCCTGACGATCGTCGGCGAGCTGCCGGCGCGCGGCGCCTACCTCTTCACCGACGTGGTCGGCGCGGGTTTCGCGGCGTTCGCGAAGGTGCTCTTCCACGCCACGCGCGTGACGTTGGCGGGGCTCGGCGCGCTGCGCTGGCCGCTCGCGGTCGGCATCGTCGGCCTGTGCGCGTGGCGGGTGCGCGAGGCGCTGCCCGCGTTGCAGGTCGCGGACGCGCTCGAAGGCGCGACGCGCGGCAAGCCGCAGGCGTCGGTGCAAGGCCTGCTGGCGTTGCTGGTCCCGGCGGTCGCCGCGATCGCGATCTTGCTCTTCGGCGTGCCGCGCTGGCGCCGCCGCAGTCCCCTCGCGCCGCAGCGCGTCCGCGTCGTCGGCGAGCGCTCGGGCTCGTTCCTCGACCTCTTCGTGCAGTCGAACCACCGGCTGGTCGAGTGGACGCTGCAGCACCGCATCGTGGCGACGGTGCTCGCGGTGCTCGCGTTCTGCACGGTGGTGATCCCGCGCTCGAAGATGTCGGTCGCCGCGTTCGGCGAGGACGAGGACAACGCGCGGATCAGTCTGAACGTCGAGCTCGAGGACAACTTCGATCTGAACGAGGCGGAGCAGGAGCTGCTCGCCTACGAGCGCTTCTTCGACGCGCGCAAGGCCGAATTCGGGTTCGAGCACGTCGCGAACCGCTTCGATCGGCACAGCGGTCGCTTCACGCTCTACTGGGAGAGCGCGGTGCCGCCCAAGCGGATGGAAGAGCTCCGTCGGCGCGTGCTCGCCGAAGCGCCGCGGCTGCCGGGCCACAAGCTCAGCATGCGCGGCGACGGAGGCGCGGACAGCCGCAGTCGCAGCCAGGTGACGTTCCGCATCAAGGGGCCCGACGCGGACGAGCTCGAGGAACTCGGCGCGCGCGCCGTTTCGGTGCTCGAGCGCGTGCCCGGGCTCTCCAGCGTCGGCACCGAGCGCGAGGAGGCGTCGCGCGAGGTCCGCGTGCGCTTCGACTCCGACCTGACGCAGAGTTTCGGCCTGACGCCGGACACGGCGTTCCAGTCGATCGCGTGGGCGCTGCGCGGTTGGCAACTGCCGCGGTTCCAAGAGCCGGGCCGCGAGGTCCCGCTCTTCATCGAGTACGACGACGCCGCGGTCGAGGGCCTGTCGACGCTGCAGAACATGCAGGTGTTCGCGAACACGTCCAGCGTGCCGCTGTCGTCGATCAGCTCGCTCGAGTACGCCAAGGCGAGCCCGACGATCGAGCGCATCAACGGCGAGATCACGTACACGGTGCTCGCGCGCGTCGACAACCCGCTCGATCAGGAACGCCTGTCGCGCGCGGGCTACGACGCGCTGCGCCGCGAGCTCGACCTGCCGCGCGGCTTCTCGATCGGCGACGAGAACTCGGTGACGCTGCGCGCGGAATCCGAGATGGCCGAGCTGAAGGACGCGTTCCTGCTCTCGCTGGTGCTCGTGTTCCTCTTGATGGGCATCCTGTTCGAGTCGGCGCTGCTGCCGATCTCGGTGATGTTCACGATCCCGTTCGCGGTCGTCGGCTCGTTCTGGGCGCTCTACCTGACCGGGATCACGATGGACTCGGTCGGTTGGATCGGGATCATCGTGTTGGTCGGCGTCGTGGTGAACAACGGCATCGTGCTGATCGACCGGATCCACCAGCTGCGCGGCGAGGGGTGGGAACGCGGCGCCGCGGTGCTCGAAGGCTGCTCGAACCGCGTGCGGCCGGTGTTGATGACCGCGCTGACCACGGTGTTCGGCCTGATCCCGACGATCCTCGCCGAGCCGCCGTCGCAGGGCATCGACTACCGCGCGCTGTCGACCTGCGTCGCCGGCGGATTGACGATCTCGACGTTCTTCACGCTGTGGGTGGTGCCGCTCGCCTACACGTTCGTCGACGACTTCGCGGTCGCGCTGCGCAAGCGCGCGAGCTGGGCGTTCGGCCTGCGAGGCCTGCGTCCGAAGCCGGCGGCCGCGGTCGGTCCCACCGGCGAGCCGAGCTGAACGCCCCACCGCGAACCACCCACGCGCGCCGCACCGTCCGCGCGCCGCGACGCCGGGAACGCCCCCGGCGCCGCCACCCGTCCGCCGCGCGCCGAGCCGCGCCGCGCGACCGCCGCTTCGCCGCCGGCCGACGCGGCGAGCGGCGTGCGCGCGGGTGGTCGGCGCGGTATGCTCTCCGCCTTCGCTTTCCGTTCGGAAGCTCCTTCGCAAGCCATGTCCCGCGACGCCGCACAAGCCCCCATCGCACTCCGTCTGGAACCCGGGACGCGCGTCGCCGCCGTGGTCTCGGGCTATCACCGTGAACTCTGCGCCGCGATGGCGGAGTCCGCGCGCCGCGAGCTCGAAGCCGCCGGCCTGGCGGCCGAGGACTGGCTGGTCGTCGACGCGCCGGGCTCGTTCGAGCTGCCGGTGATCGCGCGCCGACTCGCGCTGCGCGAGGACATCGACGCGGTGCTCTGCTTCGGCCTGGTGTTGAAGGGTGAGACGCGCCACGACGAGTACATCGCGAGCTCGGTCGCGCACGCGCTGCAAGACCTCGCGCTGTCGACCGGCCGCCCGGTGCTCTTCGGCGTGCTGACGTGCGAGACGCTGGAGCAGGCGCGTTCGCGCGCGCTGCCGCCCGAGCTCGGCGGCAAGCAGGACAAGGGCCGCGAGGTCGCGCGCGCGGCGGTCGAGGTGCTCGCGGCGCTCGAGCGCGCGGCGTCGATCGGTTCCGGCCGTCCGGCGATCGGCTTCCAAGCTCGCAAGGAGTCGAAACCGTGAAGAAGCGCACACGCGGACGCGAGCTCGCGCTGCAGCTGCTCTACCAGCTCGACCTGCGCGGCGATGAGATCCTCGCCGAGATCGACGACTTCCTGCGCGACGAGGAGCCCGACCGCGAGTCGCGGGAGTTCGCGAAGAAGATCCTGCTCGGCGTGCAGGAATGCCGCGTCGAGCTCGACAAGACGATCCAATCGGTCGCGCAGAACTGGGACATCGCGCGCATGGCGGTGATCGACCGCAACGTGCTGCGGCTCGCGAGCTGGGAGCTCCTCCACTGCCAGGACATCCCGCCGAAGGTCGCGATCAACGAAGCGATCGAGCTCGGCAAACGCTACTCGACGCAGAACTCCGGCGCGTTCATCAACGGGATCCTCGACAAGATCAAGTCCCGCCACGCCAAGGACGGCGCGGCGCAGGGCGAACGCTCGGAGGCGTAGGTCATGGGCCTCTTCGATCGTCTCAAGGAACGCCTCAAGAAGACGCGCGAAGCGATCTCCGACGGCATCACCGGGCTCTTCAAGGGCGGCCGGCCGATCGATCAAGCGCTGTTCGACGAGCTCGAGGAGCTCCTGTACACGTCCGACCTCGGCGCGGTCGCCGGCGAAGTCTGCGCCGAGCTCGCGCGCGCGCACAAGCGCGGCGAGGTCAAGGGCGAGGACGACGTGCGCAAGACGCTGCGCGCGCTGCTGCTCGAGCGTCTCGGCACCGCGCGCGGCGAACCGCGCTTCGAGACCAAGCCGACGGTGATCCTGGTCGTCGGCGTCAACGGCTCGGGCAAGACGACTTCGATCGCGAAGCTCGCGCATCGCTTCCAGAAGCAAGGCAAGCGAGTGCTGCTCGGCGCGTGCGACACGTTCCGCGCCGCGGCGGCGGAGCAGCTCGAGATCTGGGCGAGCCGCAACCAATCCGCGATCGTGCGCGGGCCCGACGGCTCCGATCCGGCGTCGGTCGCGTTCGACGCGGTCGACAAAGCGGTCGCGACCGGAGCCGACGTCGTGCTGCTCGACACCGCGGGCCGCCTGCACACGCACAAGAACCTGATGGCGGAGATCGCCAAGGTGCAGCGCGTGATCGCCAAGCGCCTGCCGGGCGCGCCGCACGAGGTGTGGCTGGTGCTCGACGGCACCAACGGCCAGAACGCGATCCAGCAGGCGCGCGAGTTCACCAAGGAGCTCGCGGTCACCGGGCTCGTCGTCGCGAAGCTCGACGGCACCGCGCGCGGCGGCGCGCTGTTCGGGATCCAGAAGGCGCTCGGCCTGCCGGTGCGCTACATCGGCACCGGCGAGCAGCTCGAGCTGCTCGAGCCGTTCGAGCCCGAAGCGTTCGTCGACGCGATCGTGCGGCCGACGCTCGAAGCCGCGCGCTGAGCCGCGCGCGGCGTGCTCACGCTCCGCGAGCGAGGTGCGACAGCGGCGGCGCGACGCTAGTCTGGCGCGCCGATGGGAGCCGCCAAGGAGTCGCGCGCACAGGCGAACGAGTACGCGCTCGTCGGCTGGCTCGCGCTGCTGCCGCTTGCGGTGCTCGCGTGGCCGTTCGCGGGCTCGCCGGTGCGCACCGCGCTCGAGCCCGAGCTCGCCGGCGCCGCGGTGCTCGCGCTCGCGGCGCTGCCGGCGATCGGCTTCGTCGCGCTGACCCGCCGGTCCGCCGTCGCGTTCGGCCTGACGCCGCTCTTCGTGTACGCGCTGGTCGGGTTCGCGTCGCTGCGGCTCCGACCGCCGTCGGACACGCTCGAGGCCGATCGCGCGTTGCTGCTGCTGCTCGGCGCGCTCGCGCTCGCGCTGGTCGGCGCGAGCACGCGGCGCGGCGCCCGCGAGCGCTTCGTCATCGGCGTCCACGGCCTGGCGTTGCTGCTGCTCGGCGCGGCGCTCTTCGATCGCGAGCACCGCTTCGCCGGCGTGCTGCAGAACACCGGCGCGACATCCGAGGCGGCGCTCGCCGGCGCGTTGGTCGGCGCGTGGAGCTTCGCGACGGCGCGCGGGGTCGCGCGAACGCTCGGGTTCGTCGCGCTCGCCGCGTTCGCGTTCTACGTCGGGCTCGCGCCGGTCTTCGCCGGCCTGGTGTCGCTCGCGGCGGCGCTCGTGCTCGGCGCCCTGCGCGCGCCCGGTGAGCGACGCGGCTTCGCGCTCGCGCTCGGCGTCGCGCTGCTCGCGTTCGGCGCCGGCCGCGCGGTCGAGCACTTCGGCGCCGCCCCGACGTCAGCGCCGGCGGGCGTGTCGAACGGGACCGCGACCGCATCGAACGGCAGCGCGACCGTCCCGGTCCACACCGGCGGCGTCGCGGTCCGGGTGCATCTGTGGCGCGCGATCCCGAGCTTCGTGCGCGATCACGGCGCGCTGGGCGCCGGGCCCGGGCAGTTCCGCGCGAGCTTCCCGCCCTACCGCGCGCCCGAGGAGATCGAGCTCGAGCGCCGCGCGCTCGGCGCCGAAACCGAGGTCGAGCACGCGCACAACGACTGGCTGCAGGGTTGGTGCGACGCGGGCTGGGTCGGCGGACTCGCGTGGCTCGCGTTCCTCGCGTGGACGGCGCTCAACGCGCTGCGCGCGCTCCGCGAACCGAGCCGCGACCGCGCGGCGCTCGCGTTGGTCGCGCTCGGCTTGCTCGCGAACGCCGCGCTGCGCGCGCCGCTGCTCTGGAACCCTGCTTCCGCCGCGTGCTTCTTCTTCGCCGCCGGCGCGCTCGCGAGCCGCCCGAACGCGGGCACGGCGAGCCGCAGCGGCGCGATCCTGCCGTGGCTCTCGGTCGCGCTGCTGGTCGCGTTCGGCACGACCGCGGTGTCGGTGCTGCGCCTGACGCGCGAGCTCGATCACGCCAAGGCCGCGATCGATCCCGCGAAGGCGCTCGAGCGGCGCGACGACTCGGTGCTCGCGTGGTCGCTCTCGGCGCGCGAGCTCGAGCGCCAAAATGCGCCGGCGACCGCGCGCCGCGCGTGGCAGCGTGTGCTCGACCATCGACCGTTCCACGTCGAGGCGCTGGTGCAGCTCGGCTTCGCCGCGCTGCGACGAGGAGACGCGTCCGAGGCTCGCCGCGTGTGGGCGCGCGCGCTCGCGATCGACCCGACCCAGCCGGCGGCGACCCGCAACCTCTACGTGCTCGCGTTGCGCTCCAGCGAGCGCGACGAGCTCGACGCGGCGCTCGCCACGGCGCGCGCGACGCTCTCGAACGCCGACCTCGTCGACCTCGCGGTCAACGCGACGCTCGCGGGCCGCGAGTTCGGTTTCGTCGCGCTGCAGGTGCTGGTCCCGGACCTCGCGACCCTGGACGGCAGCGCTCTCGAGGAGTCGGTGCGAGCGTTGAACGCTTCCGGCCAGACCAAGCTCGCCGACGCGCTCGACTGCCGTCTCGCGCAGGTTTCCGCGCGCGACTTCGCCGCCGCGGGCGCGTGGCACGACTCCGTGCGGCTCTATCGCCAAGCGCTGCGGCTATCGAAGCGCCACGGCGAGGACGTCGGCGCGCCGTTGCGCCTCGAGTTCGCCGCGGCGCTCGCGCGCGACGGCAAGCGAGAGGACGGCAAGCAGGAGCTCGCCGGCTCGAGCTGGAGCCCCGACGAGCTCGCGCTGTTGCCCGAGTGGGCCGGCACCGCGCTGGTCGAGTTCGGTCTGCTCGCTCGCTGAGCGCGCGCGTCCGCGCGGACGTTCACGCGCTCCGCGCGCTGGCTCACGCGCGCAGCCACAGCCAGAACGCGGCGAGCGCGAGCGTGACCAGCGTCACCGGCACGCCGACGCGCGCGTGCTCGCGCCAGGTGATCTTCACGCCGAGCTTCGCCGCCTGGTCGATCACGATCAGGTTCGCGATCGAGCCGACGACGAAGAGGTTGCCCGCCAGCGTGCTCGCGACCGCGAGGATCGGCCCCGCGTCGGGATGCGTCGCCGCGGGCAGCACCAGCATGATCGCGGGCACGTTGCTGATCACGTTGGACGCGAGCACGATCACGACGAACAGCGTGACGGGCTCTGCGAGATCGACACCGTGCGCGACCAGCCAGTCGAGCCCCGCCGCGCTCGCGCCGGACGCCTGCAGCGCGTGGTTGACGACGAAGAGGCCCATGAAGAGCACCAGCAGCTCCCAATCGACGCTGCCGAGGAACCGCGTCGTCGCGCGCGTGCGCGAGAGCAGCACGATGCCGGCAGCCGCGAGAGCGAGCGCCTCGCGCGGCACGCCGCCGACGACGAAGCCGACCATCAACGCGGCGAGCAGCGCCCACGCCTTCGCGCCTTGCCAACGATCGAGCGTCTGCGTCTCGAGCTTCGGCCTGGGCGTCTCGCCCTCCCACTTGCCGCGCCAGAGCCACGCGATCACCGCCCACGTCGCGAGCACGCCCGCGAGCGCCGGCACTCCGCCGTCGAGCAGGTACCCCGCGAAATCGAGCTCGAGCGCTTGCCCGATCAGGATGTTCTGCGGGTTGCCGATCAGCGTCGCGGCCGAGCCGACGTTCGCGCTCGCCGCGAGTCCGAACAGGAAGGGCTTCGGGTCGAGCTTCCGCTCCGCGCAGCCCTCGATCAGGATCGGCGCCATCGCGAGGCAGACGACGTCGTTGGTCAGCAGCGCCGACAGTCCGCCCGCCGCGAGGCACAGGTACAGCAGCAGGAGCGGCGGGCTACCGCGGGCGTGCGCGAGCCGGCGAGCGAGCACCGCGTACGTGCCGCTGAACTGGAACTGCGCGGACACGACCATCAGTCCGAACAGCAGCGCGAGCGTCGCCGCGTCGATCGACGCCCACGCCTCCGCGGGGCTGACGCGCTCCGCGGCGATCAACGCGATCGCGCCGAGCAACGCGACGCCGGTCCGGTCGAGCTTCCAACCCGGCAGACCGCCGAGGATCATCCCGAGGTAGACGAGCGCGAAGACGACGAGGACGAGCGAGTCCAAGCAGGCGTGAGCGTAGCGTTCGCGAAACCCGCGTCGATGGCGCGTGCATCCGCGTCGAGCCGCGGCGGAGCTCGATCGCTATCCTCGCCGCATGCTCTCCCTGCTGCTCCAGACCGCGCTGCAGTCCCCGCTCTCACCCGAAGCCGAACGCGCGAGCTTCCGCTTGCCGCCGGGCTTCTCCGCCGAGCTCGTCGTCGCGGAGCCGGACGTGAAGAAGATCGTCGACGTCGCGTTCGACGACGCGGGCCGGATGTGGGCGTTGACGGCGAGCGAGTACCCGCTCGACGGCAACGAGAACCCCAAGGCCGCGGCCGAGCTCTACGCGAAGGGCGGCGCCGACGAGGTGCTGATCTTCGACACGCCGTGCGCCGACGGACGGCAGCGGCCGCGCGTCTTCGCGAGCGGGCTCGCGATGCCGATGGCGATCCTGCCGTGGAAGAACGGCGCGCTGGTCGGGCACGGGCCCGAGATCCTGTTCCTCGACGACACCGACGGCGACGGCCGCGCCGATCGACGCGAGGTCGTGCTCTCCGGCTTCGGCATCGACGACTCGCACCTCTTGCCGCACCGCTTCGTGCGCGGCCCGGGCGATTGGATCTTCGTCGCGCAAGGCGCGTTCAACCACTCGCAGGTGAGGACCAAGAGCGGCGAGGTCGTGCCCTTCGACCAGTGCAAGCTCGCGCGCTTCAAGCCCGACGGCAGCGCGTTCGAGGTGATCGGCCACGGACTGAACAACATCTGGGGCATCGTGCTCGATCGCTCGGGCGAGCTGTACGTGCAGGAAGCGAACGACCTCGGGTATCCGTTGGTGCCGTTCTTCCTCCACGCTTCGTACCCGGGCATCGGCGACCACAAGCATCGCCCCTACTCGCCGTGGCAGCCGGCGCTCGCGAAGTTCTCGATGGGCGGCACCGGGCTGTCGGGCCTCGCGTGCTCGGAGGACCGCAAGGGCTTCCCCTCGCCGTGGAACCGGTGGTTCTTCGTCGCGAATCCGATCACCAACGAGGTGCAGACGATCTCGGTGCGGCGCGAGGGCGACGTCGACGAGCTCACGCTCGAAGCCGAGCTCGTCGCCACCGACGACACCTGGTTCCGACCGGTCGCGATCCACTTCGGGCCGGACGGCTGCCTCTACGTCGTCGACTGGTACAACGAGATCATCTCGCACAACGAAGTTCCGCGCAGCGACCCGCGCCGCGACAAGTCGAAGACGCGCGTGTGGCGCATCCGCCACGAAGCGATGGAACGCAGCACGCCGCCGGACCTGACCCGCGTGCCGAACGCGGAGCTCGTCGCGCACCTCGACGCCGACGCGACGTGGGAAGCGCGCGCGGCCTGGCACCAGATCGTCGATCGGCGCGCGAGCGAGCTCGCTCCGAGGCTGCGGGAGCTCGTCCGCGACGACCGCGCGCGCTCGAACCATCGGTTGCACGCGCTCTGGGCGCTCGAGGGGCTCGGGGAGCACGACCTCGCGACGTTGAAGCCGCTGCTCAAGGCCCTGCAGCCGGCGCTGAAGCGCGAGGCGGTGCGCGCGGCGCTGACCGTCGAAGCGTCGCCGGCGGAGTTCGAGGCGTTCGTGCACGACGTCAAGCCCGCGAGCGACCTGCGCACGCGGCTGGTGCTGCTCGAGCTCCTGACTCGGCTCGTCCGCCGCGAAGACGCGCCGTTCGCGGCGCGCGCGCTGCTCGCCCGCACGCCTCCGCCTCGGACGTCGAACGCGACGACCCAGGCGTACATCGACTTCGAGCGCAGCCTGATCCGCGCGGCGTGGGAGCACGCGACCGAGACGGCGAAAGCGAGCGTCACCGGGTACGACGACATCGTCTTCCGCGAGGGCCAGCGGCTCTTCGCGGTCGCGAGCGGCGGCGCGGACGGTGCGCGGTTGCTCGCGCGCACGCTCGAGCGCATCGGCGACGCTCCGACGGCGGAGGAGCTCTCGCTCTGCGCCGCCCATCTCGACATCGAGGAGTCCCGCGCGTTGCTGGAACGCTGTCTCGGCGCCGCGCCGCGCCGCGCCGCGACGATCGACGCGCTGCTCTCGCTCGGCGGTCGCGCGCCGATCGAGGAGCTGCGCGCGCTGCTCGTGCCCGCGCTGGCGCTCGAACGCGACGCGACCGACGCCGCGAAGGACCGCTGCGTCCGCGCGGCGAGCGCGTGGAAGCTCACCGAGCTCGCACCGCGGCTCGCCGAGCTCGCGGGAGACGCCTCCGAGCCGCTGGCGCGCCGCGCGAAGGCGCTCGGGGCGCTGGTCGAGCTCGGGACTCCGCCCGCCGACCTGTGCGCGGAGCTCGCGCGCACCGCGTTGCCCGGCGAGGAGCTGCAGCGGACCGCGGTGCTCGCGCTCGCCGCGCTGCGCACCGAGGAATCCACCGCGGCGCTGTTCGAGAACTGGCGCGCTCTCTCGCCGGTGCTGAAGCGCAGCGCGCTCGGCGAGCTCGCGGCGAACGAAGCGGGCGCGCGCGCCTTGCTCGCCGCGCTCGAGCGCGACGACGTCGACGCGCGCGAGCTCGACGCGGACTTGATCGCGCGGGTGCGCGCGGTCGGCGCCGGCTCGCGGGCGCTCGCGGCGCTCGACTCCGAGCTCGCGCGCCGCGCGGTGCCCGCGCTCGCGTGCTTCGGCGGCGGCGACGACTGCCTCGACACCGACTTCGAGCTCGCGCCGCCGTTCACTGTCGAAGCCTGGGTGAAGCTCGCCGAGCCGATCACCAACGCCGACGGCGTGCTCGGCCGCGCCGGCGACGCCGACTTCAACTTCGCGAACGGCCGCTTCCGGTTCTACGCGGGGCCCGAGCTCGGCGACCGCGTGATCGCGAAGCGCGCGCTCGAGCCGGAGACCTGGACGCACGTCGCGGTCACCTGCGACTCGGACGGCGCGGTCGTGCTCTACCAGAACGCCGAAGCGGAAGCGCAAGGCACGCTGCCGCTCGATGCGCGCTTCCACGCGCTCGACGTCGCGCGCACGACCCCGGCCGAGGGCATGCACGGTCGCCTCGCCGAGTTCCGCCTCTGGTCGCGCGCGAAGAGCGCCCGCGAGCTCGGCGAGGACTTCCGTCGCCGCGCCGACGCGCTCGCGAACCGCGCGGGCCTGGTGCGCGCGTTCTCGACCGCCGCGGACTTCGCGCCGCTCGCGGGAGGAGCGAAGGTCGAGGCCTCGCTCGACGCGCCGCCGGTGCTCGACGCGGCCGCCGCGCAAGAGCTCGACGCACGGTTCTCTCGCGCGCGCTCGCTCGCCGCGCGCGGCGGCGACGCGGCGCAGGGCCGCGCGGTGTTCGAGCGCACCTGCATGGTCTGCCACTCGGTGACGACCGTCGGCGAGCTCGAGGGCGCGAAGCTCGGCCCGCCGCTGGACGGTTCCGCGCACCGCGGCATCGAGGGGCTCTTGCGCGCGGTGGTGACGCCGAGCGCGGCGGTCGAGAGCGGCTATCGCCTGTTGCTGGTCGAGACGACGGCGGGCGAGCGGCTCGACGGCTTCCTCGCGAGCCAGGACGAGCGCGAGATCGTGCTGCGGCGCCAGGGTCGCGACGATCTGCGGCTCGCGCGCGCCGAGATCGCGTCGCTCGCGTTCGACAAGCTCTCGGTGATGCCCGACGGCTTGCTCGACGGTCTCTCGGACGCGGAGGTCGCCGACTTGTTCGCGTTCCTCGCGACGTTGCGCTAGCTCGCGACGTGGCGCGGCGAGACCAGCGCGCGCGCGGCGAGCGCCGCCGCGACGATCGCCGCGACCGCGGCGAGGCCGAGCGCGTAGCGCCAGTGCGTCGGCTCGTAGCGGAAGACGACCTCGTGCTCGCCGGGCTCGAGCTCGACTCCGCGAAAGATGCCGTCGACCAGCAACAGCTCGCGCGGAGTGCCGTCGACCTCGACCGTCCAGCCGGGGTAGTGCTGCTCGGTCAACACCAGCAGTCCCGCGCCGTCGAGCTCGGCGAGCACGCGCACGCTGTCGTTCTTCCACTCACGCTCGCGGACGTTCGCCGAGCGGAACGGATTCGGCGGCGCGTACGTGCGCCCGTCGGTGAAGAACGCCTCGTCGCGCGGCGCGAACCGTTTCGGTTCGGCGAGCACGCGCTCGAACGGCACGCTGCGCGCGACGCAGAACGCGCGCGGCAGCGGGTCCTTCGCGCGGTAGACGAACGCTTCCGCGTACTCGCGATCGCCGGGCGTCGGCCCCGCGACGTACTCCCAATCCGGATGGTCGAGCGGCGCGGCGAGCGCGAGCATCCCGACGCCGAACAACCGGAACAACGGCGCGTCGAGATCGATGCCGCGCGCGTGGAAGCCGAGCAGCGGATGCACGCCGGGCCGGACCAAGAGCGGACGCATCAGGTCGAAGCTCGCGACGTCCATCGAGTCGTACCCGTCGAGCGCTCGCAGCCGATCGATCATCCCCGTGTTCGCCGGCAGCACGCCGGGATCGGCGAGGTAGCGCGCGGAGCCGAGCTCGCGAGCGAGGATCGCGACCGTCCGCGTCGGCGGGAAGCACTCGGCGCGCGGCACCGCCGGATTCTGGCCGCGATGGAAGTCGGCGCCCTGGAGCGCGACCAACGCGAGCGCGAACGCGAAGCGGCCGCGACCCGGCGGCCACACGACCAGCAGCACCAGCGCGCCGACCAGGAACGTGATCGACAACGGATCGGCCTTCGGCGCGCGCACGATCGCGGTCAGCGCGGCGACGCGCGAGCCGAGCACCGCGCCCTGCGCGTCGAGCAGCTCGAGCGTGAACCGCCACGCGCCTTGCTCGACGTACTGGACGTCGAGGAACGGCGCTCGGAAGAAGCGGGCGCCGCTCGGCGCGCTCGCGCCTCGCCCCAGCGTCCACGGTTGCGTGCCGAGATCGACCGGCGCGTCGATGCGCGAGCCGGCGAGCGGCGTGCCGTCGGGCGCGAGGCTCTCGACCCGCACGCGCGCGCCGGTCGGCGAGAGCGACGGATCGATCCAGCCTTCGAGCTCGAGCTTGCCGCCGCGCGCGAGCTCCGGCGGCCGCGCGTCGAAGTGGACGAGCTCGTCGTCGGGATCGATCGCGATCCGCGGCCGCTCGAACGGCGTCGACCAGAGCCCGAGGACCGCGAAACACGCGACGACCCCGGCCGCGGCGATGCGCGCCGCGCGGCTCGAGCGTTCGAGCGCGTGCGCCGCGAGCAACCCGAGGAACAGCGCGCTGATGCTCGCGAGCCGAACGGTCGCGCCCATGCCGACCACCGGCAGGTAGCGATACGCGTCGGCGAGCCCCGGCAACCGGAGCGCGAGACCGAGCGCGACGAACCCGATCACCGCGGCGAGCCCGAGCCGGCGCGCGCCGCCCGCGAGCGCCGCGCGCGGCGAGAACACCGCGGCGAGCGCCAGCGCGAGCGCCGCGAGCGGGACCCACGCGCTCGCCTGCTCGATGTAGTGCCCGTCGCCGCGCCAACCTCCGCGGCCGGGCGCGCCGAACGCGTCGGGCCACCACAAGAGTCGCGTCGAGGGCTCGAGCTCGTGGCGCGCGAGCAGGATCGCGAGCGCCGTGAGGAACATCACGAGCGCGGCGACGCTCCCCCAGCGCACCGGCGCCTCCCACGCGAACACGCCGCACGACGACGCGTGCTCGCTCTCGTTCTCGATCGCGCGCGAGCGACGGAACCTCGTCACCACCCACACCGCGGCGACCAGCAACGCGAGCGCGACCGCGTCGAACGAGCCGGCGGACAGCGCCGCGCGCGCGACCTTGGCGCCGGAGAGCCGCAGGTACTCGACGAACGGCACCAACGACGGCGCGGCGAGCAGCGGTCCGAGCGCGAGGCCGAGCAACGCGAACCGGCCGGCGCGCGGCGACTCGGCGAACAGCGCGAGCGCCCAGAGTCCCGCGGTCGCGCCGACGTAGAACGCGGTCTCCGGATGGCCGCCGTAGATCGCGAGCGCGAGCACCAGCCCGCTCGCCGCCGCCGCGAGCCCGGGGCGCGGTCCGCGCGTGCGCTCGAGCGCGAGCAGCAACCACGGCAACAGGAACGCGACGTGTCCGAGGCTGAAATTGAGCCACAGCGCGACGAAGCCGGAGCCCGCGAACGTCGCGCCCGCGACCGCCGCGGCGCCGATCGAGAGCCCGAGCTCGCGCGCGAGCAGGTACGCGCCGAGCAACGCCGCCGCGAGCCTCAGCCCGGCGAGCAGCGTCAGCGCGTGGTCGCGCCACGCCGCGCCGCCGAGCGTCTCCGCGAGCGCCAGCACGCCGACCTGCGGATCGAGCACGCCGAGCTGCGGGTTGCCGACCGCGGGCGCGCCGGCACAGATCCAAGGGTTCCAGAGCGGCGGCTCGCCCGCGCGCCACCCGTCGATCGCGAAACGGTACGCGGGATAGAACACGACGCCCTGGTCGGCGAGCGCCGGATTGCGCGCGGCGGCGGGCGCGCCGCCGGCGTCACGTCCGAGGGCCTTCGACCACGGCAGTTGCACGGTCGCGGTGTCGACGCCGAAGACGATCGCGTCGCGCGTCGTCAGCGCATCGCGCAAGAGGAAGAGCGCCGCCGCGAGCGAGAGCACGAGAGCGAGCACGAGCTCACGCCGACCGAGCGCGGCCGTGGGCGCGGATTGCGATTCGGACGCCAAGCGGCTACAGCAGAGCACTTCCGCGGCGCGACTTGAAGCGCCGAGCGCCGTGCGCGACCTCCCCAACGATCCCGGACTGGAACCGACGCGCCGAGTCTCGCCGCGCGGTCCGTTCGTCGGCGCCGAGCCGCCGCGCGAGGCGCCCGAGCGCTGGGCGGAGCACGCGCGGCTCGACCGCGTCGTCCGCGACCTCTCGAACGCGTTCGGCTTCCAGCGCTGGTGGCCCGCGCGGACGCCGTTCGAGGTGATCGTCGGCGCGATCCTGACGCAGAACACCGCGTGGACGAACGTCGAGAAGGCGCTGGCGCGACTCGGCGAGCTCGGAGAGCTGACGCCGGGTCGGATCCTCGCGACCGACCAGGACGTGTTGCGCCGGGCGCTGGTGCCGTCGGGCTACTTCAACGCGAAGACGAAGAAGTTGCGCGCGATCTCCGAGTGGTACCTGGCGGTCGGCGGGCTCGCGGCGTTGCGCGAGCGCGAGCTCCGGCCCCTGCGCGAGGAGCTGCTCGAGGTCCACGGCGTCGGGCCGGAGACCGCGGACTCGATCCTGTGCTATGCCGCCGGCCGGCGCACCTGCGTGGTCGACGCGTACACGCGCCGTTTGCTCGCGCGGCACGGCTTCGTCGCCGCGGACGTCGGGTACGAAGCGGTCCGCAAGTGGCTCGAAGAGCGCCTGGTCGACGACCAGTTCGTGTACGAGGAGTTCCACGCGCTGGTCGTCCGGGTCGGCTACGGCCACTGCAAACCGAGCCCAGCGTGCGAATCCTGCCCCGCGGCGACGCCGACGGTGCTCGCCGCCCGCCGCCGCGAGCGGTGACTTCGCGAGACTCGGCCCGCAAACCCGGAGAGGCGCCGGCGCGCGACCCGCGAGCCACCGGGCAAGCCGTCGGGCGCAGACCGGCTCGCGAGCCGGCGCGCACGCCTTCGACGCGCGCGAACGGCTCGCTACGGGCGCCCGACAGCGTTCCGATGCGACGCTCGCGGGTCGCGCGCTCGCTCCGTAGCGCGCCTACACACTTCGAACCCCTCCCGACCCGACCTCGACGCCGCGCGGACTCTAGTTTGTAAGCTGACCGCTGCTTCGCCGCTCCTCCCTCGCGAACACGAAGCGACTCCCCACATGGCGCAACAAATCCTCATCATCGAAGACGAACAGGACCTGGCTTTCGGCGTGCGCGACGCGCTGCAACACTCCGGCTTCGCCGCCGAGTGCGTGCACGACGGCAAGAAGGGTCTCGAGCGGTTGAAGAACGGCTCGTTCGACCTGGTCGTGCTCGACCTGATGCTCCCGGGCATGAACGGCCTCGACGTGCTGCGCGAGCTGCGCCGCGACCGTCAGGACACGCGCGTGCTGATCCTGACCGCGCTGTCGAGCGAGGAGGACCTGCTCAAGGGCTTCCAAGCGGGCGCGGACGACTACCTGACCAAGCCGTTCTCGCCGCGCGAGCTCGTCGCCCGCGTCGAGGCGCAGTTCCGCCGCCAAGCGACCGACGCGGCCGCGCCGACCAAGCTCGAGCTGCCCGAAGGCATCCACGTCGACCTCCAACGCCTCGAGGTGCACCGCGACGGCCAGACCGTGCCGTTGACGCCGCGCGAGGGCGACATCCTCTCCTACCTGATCCGCCACCGCGACCGCGTGGTGACTCGCGACGACCTCCTGCTCGACGTCTGGCACTACAAGAGCGCCAACGTCGAGACGCGCACGGTCGACATCCACATCGTCGGCCTGCGTCGCAAGGTCGAGCCCGATCCCGCCAAGCCGCGTCTGATCCAGACCGTGCGAGGCAAGGGCTACCGTTGGTTCAGCTGAAGAAAGCCCGGACCGCCCCGGCGCTCTACGCGCTGCTCCTGATCCTGCCGACGGTCGTGCTCGGCTGGCTGCAGTGGCGTCAGCTCCAGAACGACTACGCGAAGGAGCTCGCGAGCCTGCCCGACGAAGCCGACGACGCCGCGCGGCGCCTGCGCGAGGCGTTGCGCGATCGGCTCGAGCGGCTGCTGCGCGACGAGGACGCGCGCGCGTTCCACCAATACGGCTCGCGCTATTGCCCCGACGAATCCTGCACGACGCAGGTCCTGATGGTGCCGTCGCCGCTGGTGCGCGATGCGCGGCCGCGCGGCGTGCTCGGTTGGTTCGTGTTCGACATCGCGCACGGTTCCGAGGCGCCGCACGAGCTCTTCTTCGGCGGCGTCGAGCGCTCGGAGGAGGACGGCAAGCTCGCGACCGACATCGACGACGCGCTCGGCCGCTTCACCGCGCGCACGGCGGACGAAGGCGGCCTGCGGCGCGCGACGCGGATGGACTCGTTCTACGAGGTGTCCGTGCCGCTCGGGCTGGTCGCGGCGCACCGGCTCGAGAACGCGGACCCGCAGTGCCTCGAGCAAGCGCAGGAGCGCCTCGGCGACCTGACCGTGCCGCTGACCGTCAGCCCGTTCCACGTCCAGTTCTACCTCGAGGACGGCGTGCCGCGGATCGTCGCGACGCGGCGCGTGCTGATGGAGCCGAACGCGAACCTCTCGCGGATCGACGTGTGCATCGCGCCGCTGTCGAACGGGTTCGGGCTCGTGCAGGGCTTCTTCATCGACCCGGCGTGGTTGCTCGACGAGCTCCCGCATTCGATCGCGCAGAGCGTGCTCGGCCGCTCGCAGCAGTTCGTCGCGTCGGGCGTCGCGTGCTGCGGCGGCGAGGACGCGTACCACGCCGCGGTGCGGCCGGTCGCCGACCTCGATCTCGAGGTCGACGTCTCCAGCGACCAGGACTGGGGCGCCGTGCACATCGCGGTCGACACCGCGGAGACGCACGCGCGCTTCGAGTCGCAACAACTGCGCTTCCTGCTGCTCGCCGCGATGCTCGCGATCTCGCTCGCGACCGGCATGGCGCTGCTCCTGCGCAGCGTCAACCGCGAGCTCGAGCAAGCCGCGCGCACCGAGAACTTCGTCGCTGCGGTGACCCACGAGCTGCGTACGCCGCTCTCCGCGATCCGATTGCACGGCGAGATGTTGCTCGACGGGTGGGCGAAGGACGAAGCGAAGCAACGCGAGTACTACCGGCGGATCGTGCGCGAGACCGAGCGGCTCTCGACGCTGGTCGAGCGCGTGCTCGAGAAGTCGAAGCTCGCCGCGGGCACGATCAAGGTCGCGCCCGGCGACTTGAACCGCGCGGTGCGCGCCGCGGAGGTCCCGCTCGCGAACACGCGCGACGGCGAGCGCTCCGACCTCGCGTTCGAGCTCGCCGACGACCTGCCCGAGGTCGAGCTCTCCCACGAAGGCGTGCTCTCGATCGTCGTCAACCTGGTCGAGAACGCGCGCAAGTACGCGCCGATCGACTGGACGGCGCCGGGAGCCGAGCCCTACCGCGTCGTCACCCGCCGCGACGGCGACCACGTCGTGCTCGAGGTGCACGATCGCGGACCCGGCGTGCCCGAGGCGGAGCGCGAGCGCATCTTCGAGGCCTTCTATCGCGTCGGCGACGAGAAGACCCGCAAGACGCGCGGCACCGGGCTCGGCCTGCACCTGGTCGCGCTGCACGCGCGCTCGATGGGCGGCGAGATCGGCGTCTTCCCGCGCGACGGCGGCGGCTCGATCTTCCGCTTGCGCGTGCCGATGGCTAGCGACAACGGTCCGGCAAGCTGAACGGCGGCGGCTCGGACCGTCCGCAAGGGCGGCCGATGATGTGACTGGCAGGTCTCACGCCGCAGCTGTGGAGCGCGCGCCCAAATGCGCGATGCGCTCAGACTTCGCGAGCGCGTGCGGCGTACGCGGGGAGTCCGACCTCCCGCCAGCCCCGTCGACGTTCGTCGCGACGACGCTTGCCACGGCGAGTTCGCTACTTCTTCTGGGTCCCGAGCGCGATCAAATTCGACCGCCGGGCGGCCTCGTCAGCCAGCCAGGTCTGTTTCTGCCGCAGCATGTAGAGATCAGGAAACTGATCCGGCGGGAGAACCACTTTGGTCACGCCACCGTCGGACGCGATGCGGACTTGCATGAGCTGAGTGCGATCCCAGTCGGCGGCGTCGTACTTGTTGCCGTCGCTGACGCGTTCGCTGGCGCCCGCTGCGAACCACCGGTCGAATTCCTCCTTGGTCTGCTCAACGATGTACGTGTCCAGCGCCTTGCTCTCCTCGACGAGCTGTTGGACCTCGGCACGCTCGTACTGGATCGTCCAGGATTCCGGTGACCCGCTCGTCCCCGCAGACACCGGCTGACGTTGCGGCTCGACGATGGGGCCTGCCGCCGCGTCGCGGACCAACTGAATCGTCGAATGCGCTAGCTCAGTGTCGGAGGGTGCGACCACCGGCGCCAGCGAAGTTGGCGGGCGCGCCGTATCGGACGTCTGCTGCGTGCCCTCGGTCGGAATCGCGGGGGCGAGACCGCTGGGATCACGCGTGAAGATCAACACCAGGACTGCAATGCCCGCCGCAGAAAACGCCGCGCCTGCTACGTATCGAGTTCTCATTGCTAGCTCACGGGAACGGAATGCGCTGGACGGGGGTGCGGCGAGACGATCAGGACGGATTCGGAGACCGGCGCGGCGAGAAGCGGGGCCGCCCAGACCTCCTTGGCTTGCCGACATTGGAGCCCAGGGCGTTCAGTCACGCCATACTGCGAGACGCGTCGCGGGTCAATTCCCGAGTTCGTCCCACCGAAACCGGCGAGCTGACCACATCCACACAGCCGCACCCCTGCGGCCGATCCGCATCCCCCGCGGTGGCTCGGGCCTGACCCGAGGTCCTCCTGCTCCGGGAACTCTGCGCGCACGGACCACGGCGTGCGCGTTGGCATCCCCACCTCGCGGTGTTAGGACATGCGCGCATGCACGTCGTCGTCCTCGGAGCGGGTCTCGCCGGGCTCAGCGCGGCGTGGACCCTCGCGAAGGAGGGGCACCGCGTCACGGTGCTCGAGAAAGAGGACCACGTCGGCGGCATGGCGTCGAGCTGGAAGGTCGGGCCCTACACGCTCGATCACGGGCCGCACCGCTTCCACACGCGCGACGAGGAGCTGCTGCGCCACGTCTACGAGATCCTCGACAACCAGGTGGTGATCCGCGAGCGACGCTCGCGCATCTACCTCGAGGGGAAGTACTTCGACTACCCGCTCAAGGCGTTGAACGTGCTCAAGGGGCTCGACGTCTTCCTGCTCGCTCGCGCGCTCGCCGACTACACCTGGATCCGTATGGTGCAGTGGTTCCGGCCGATCCCGGACACGCACTTCGAGAACTGGGTGATCAAGCGCTTCGGTCGCACGCTCTACCGCTTGTTCTTCGGCACGTACACGTCGAAGGCGTGGCGCATGCCGTGCAACGAGATCAGCGCGGACTGGGCGGCGCAGCGGATCGCGCAAGCGAACCTGTGGGACACGATCAAGAAGACGCTCAATCCGCCGCGCGAGGGCGAGGTGCGCAGCCTGGTGACGCAGTTCTGGTATCCGGCGTTCGGCGGGATCGGCGCGCTCAGCGAGGGCTACGCGAAGAAGCTCGTGCAACAGGGCGGCGAGCTCGAGCTCGGGGTGAACGTCCAGCGGCTCGAGCTCGAAGGCACACGCGTCGCGCGCGTCGTGTACGAGCGCGACGGTCGCACGCACACGCTCGCGCCCGACCACGTGATCAACACGGCGCCGCTGCCGCGGATCCTCGAGCTCTTCACGCCCGCGGTCGCGCCGGAGGTCCGCCAAGCGCTCGACGCGTTGAAGTACATCGGCATCGTCTTCGTGTACCTCGAGGTGCAGAAGCCGAGCGTAGTGCCCGACCACTGGGTCTACTTGCCGTCGAACGAGCTGACGATCCACCGCATCAGCGAGTTCAAGAACTTCTCCGACTCCGCCGCGCCCGGCGACAGCACAGTGATCTGCTGCGAGATCACGTGCAGGCCTGGCGACGAGCGCTGGAACCTGACGCTCGCCGAAGCCGCGCGCATCGCGGAGCGCGACCTGGTCTCGATCGGTCTCCTGCAGCCCGGCGAATCGCGCGGGCTCGACCTCGCGAAGCTGCCGTTCGCGTATCCGGTCTACGACCTGACCTACAAGCAGAACCTCGATGCGCTGCGGCCGGCGTACAAGCCGCTCACCAACTTCCACACCACCGGCCGCCAGGGGCTCTACCGCTACAACAACATGGACCACTCGATCGCGATGGGCCGCAAGGTCGCCCGCACGGTCGCGAAGGGCGTCGATCACGGCGCCGCCGAGGTCGCGGGCGGCAAGGAGTACTTCGGGTGAGCGACGCACGTCCGGCGAGCGAGCTCGTCGACGTCGCCTGCGCGCTGTGCGGAGGCCGCGACCGGACCCTGCGCTTCCGCGACGGGCCGTACTCGGTGGTCACGTGCACGAACTGCGATCTGACGTACGTCACGCCGCGACGCGGCGACGGCGCGTTGCTCGACGAGGTGTACGACGAGAGCTACTGGCGCTCGCAAGCCGCGCGTGAACGCGGCTACACCGACTACCGCGCCGACGCCGAGCTCTATCGCGAGACCTACCGCCGGCGTTGGGCGGTGCTCGAGCCGCACGTCGGAGCGCCGGGCCGCGTGCTCGACATCGGCTGCGCCGCGGGCTACTTCCTCGAGGTCGCGCGCGCGAAGGGTTGGGACGTGTTCGGCTTCGAGCCGTCGGACGCGATTCGCAAGACCGCGGCGGCGGCGCTCGGCGAGGAGCGCGTGCGCGGCGGCAGGCTGCTCGACGCCGGGTTCGAGCGCGCGAGCTTCGACCTCGTCACGCTCTGGGACGTGATCGAGCACACGCCCGATCCGCTCGCGACGCTGCGCGCGGCCGCGGAGCTCGCCAAGCCGACCGCGAAGCTGGTCGTCGAGACGCAGAACGTCCGCAGCGTCGCCGCGCGCGTGCTCGGCAAGCGCTGGCAGCACTACAAGCACGCCGAGCACCTCCACCACTTCCACCTCGGGACGCTGACGCGCGCGCTCGAGCTCACCGGCTGGCGGCTCGTCGCGTCGACCAAGCGCTTCGGCGGCAAGCTGGTCTCGCCGCACTTCATCGTCGAGCGCGCGAAACGCGTGCACCCGATCCTGTCGACGTTGGTGTCGCCGGTCGAGCTGCTCGGCCGGCGCGGGCTCTACGTCAATCCGTTCGACGAGCTGATCGTCGTCGCCGAACGCGCGCGCTGAACGCGATGCAGCGCGAAGCCTTCCAACAGTTCGTCGAGCTCGAGCGCGACCATTGGTGGTTCCGAGGGCGGCGGCGCGTCTATTTGGAGCTCGTCGCGCGCGCGCTCGGCGACGCGCGCCCGGCGCGCACGCTCGACCAGGGCTGCGGCGTCGGCGGCTTCCTCGAGGGCCTTTCGGCGCTGTCCGAGCGCGTGGTCGGCTTCGAGCACGATCGCGAAGCGGCCGCGCACTGCCGCGATCGCGGCTTCGCGCGCATCGCGCGCTCCAGCGCCGAACGCATCCCGGCGCGCGATCGGAGCTTCGACCTGGTGTGCCTGTTCGACGTGCTCGAGCACCTCGACGACGACCTCGCGGCGTTGCGCGAGGCCGAGCGCGTGCTCGCGCCCGGCGGCCGCTGCGTCGCGAGCGTCCCCGCGTTCCAGTTCCTCTACGCGAACAACGACCGCGTCGCCGAGCACCGTCGCCGCTACACGCGCGGCGAATTGGTCGAACGCTTCCGAGCCGCCGGCTTCGAGATCGAGCGCGCGACGTACACCAACGTGCTGCTGTTCGCGCCGATCGTGTGCGCGGTGCTCGCGCTCAAGGCGTGGGAGCGCGTCGTTCCGCGCAAACGCGACGCGCGGCACACCAACTTGACGTGGGGCGTGCCGCGCGCGTTCGACGGGTTCTTCTATCGGTGCTTCGCTGCCGAGCTCGTGCTCTCGCGGCGGTTCGACCTGCCGCTCGGGCACTCGCTCTTGGTGATCGCGAGGAAGCGCTGATCAGGGCGTCGGCGGCGGCGCCTTCTGCGAGCCGCGCACCGTCAGGCCGTAGCGCTTCGACAGGGTCTCGACGCTCGAGGCGCTGGTCATGTAGCGCTGGAACGCCTGGAACTCGGCGAACATCTTCAGCGACTCGTACTCGCCGGGCGTGATCTTGACGGTCTCGGGGTCGCGCTTCTTGTCGAAGCGCACCAGATACGCGTGCGTGCCGGTGCGGTCGAGCTCCGGGATCGTGACCTCGTTCTCCGCGAGCGTGTAGACGGTGAACGCGGTCTCGAAGTACTCGTCGGCGGCGGTCTTGGTCGGACGCGGCGCGAACTTCGACGGCGTGCGCTCGGCGAAGTCGCGGCGCGAGACCGTCAGGCCGGCGGCTTGGACCGCGGCCTGGAACGTCGCTTGGTCGGCGCTCGGCTGGCGCGGCTTCGGCGGTTGCTTGGGATCGTCCGACGGTTCGGGCGCCGGCACCGGGAACGTCGCGCGGATCGCTTCGAGCTTCGCCTTCGCGAGTTCGCTGCGCTTCGACTTCTTCCACTCCGCGAGCACGGTGTCCTTGACCTCGACGAGCGGCGGCAGCGACGGCGGCTGCTGGACCTTGATGCGCCCGAACGCGAAGCCACCGGCCTCGCACTCGACCGACGCGGTCAGCTTGTTCAGCGGATTCGCGCCCGCGAGCGCCGCGGTCAGGAATGGCCCGTGCACGCCGCCGAGCGCCGACCACTCGGCGTTCGTGCGCAGCACGTCGTCGGACGAGTAGGAGACGCCGAAATCGGCCGCTTCCTGCTGCAGATCGACGGTCGCGCCGCCTTCGAGGCGCTTCGAGACGTCGACGAGCCAATCGCGCAGCGCGTTGTAGATCGGCGCCTCGCGCTTCGCGAGCTCGGCGACCTCTTCGTACGGTTGGTAGAGGCGCGTGAGCTCGTCGAGCCCCTCGCCTTCGAGCGGCGTCG
This sequence comes from Planctomycetota bacterium, assembly GCA_020847695.1. Lineage (GTDB taxonomy): Bacteria > Planctomycetota > UBA1135 > UBA1135 > JACRIN01. The sequence goes on along the minus strand of JADLBP010000211.1, from coordinate 51,462 downwards.
CGCGGCGGAAGCGGCGATCGCGCACCGATTCGTAGTAGACCTTCGCCTCGGCCTCGACGTCGCGGTCGGCGGCGCGCGGGAATTTCGCGAGCAGGCCTTCGGCCTTCAGCTCTCCGCTGATCGGGAAGCCGACGATCTCCGCGGAGAACTTCGCCGGCACTTCGAGCGCCGAGAAGAGCTGCATCCGGTTCGGCAGCGAGACGTACCACGCGTCGAGCGCCGCGTCGTCCGGCAGCGCGGCTTCGACTTCGGCATCGAGCGACGCGGTCGGGAGCTCGACGTAGTCGAACGCGTACTCCTGGTGGCGCTCCTTCCAGGCCTTCTCCAGGTCCTCGGGGGTCGCCACGGCGGCGATCGTCATCACCATCTGGTGGTAGCGCGCGATCCGCAGCATGCGCCGCAGCACGTTCTCGAACGTCGCGGGAGCGACGCCTGCTTGCTGGCACGACGCCTTGTAGATCTCCGCGGAGAAGAAGCCGCGCGGCATCACGCGCGGATCGCCTTCGAGGATCGCCTTGCCGAGCTCTTCGTTGGAGACCTCGATGCCCGCGTCCTGGGCGAGGCGGTCGTTCAACAGCATCGCCGCGGTCGCGTCCGCGTCGGTCAGGGTGCGCGCGCGCACGCCTTGGACGCGGTAGAAGTCCTCGAGCGCGATCATCTCGGGCTGGAACTCGCGCCACGCGATCCGCACAGGACCGGTCGACGGATCGTTCCAGGTCACGAAGTCGTCGGCGTCTTTCCCGCGCGTCTCGACCGACTGCATGATCTCCGAGCCGACCGTGAAGATCAGCAAGATCAGGATCGTCAGGCTGAGCAGGATGAAGAACCGCAGCTTGCTCTGGCCCTTCGGCACATGCACGACGTCGTCGAACTCCGCCGGATGCGGCTCGGCGTGGGCTTCGGTCGACTTCGGATCGATTTCTTTCTCTTGCATGTAGGGCTCGCGAACGACGCGACGGCGGTCCGGACGGTGGGCCCGGGAGTCCGACGCGTGGAGGGAAAGGGCGAGAGTCTAGGAGGCGGCCGCTCGGCCCCGCAAGGGCGGCGGAGAAAGGCCGACGTCCGACGCCGTTCGGACGGCCTTCAGGGCCGGTTCGGGCGCGCTCAGTCGCGCACGAGCTCGGCGTCGCGCGGGAGCTCTTCCAGGCTCGCGAGACCGAACGTGTCGAGGAACTTCTTCGTCGTCCCGTAGAGCAACGGGTGACCGGGCACTTCCGCTCGGCCGGCGACCCGGACGAACGCGCGGTCGACCAGCGCCCGCAGGATCGGCCCGACCTGGACGCCGCGGATCGCCTCGATCTCGGCTTTGGTCACCGGCTGGCGGTACGCGATGATCGAGAGCGTCTCCAGCGACGCCGGGCTGACCTTCTCGTCCTTCTTGACCCGTGCGAGGCGCGTGACGACCGCGTCCTGGTCGGTCGAGGTGAAGAGCTGCCACCCACCGGCGATCGCGCGCAGGTCGAACGGCAGCCCGGACGCGCGCAGGCGCTCGCCGCAGCCGACCAACGCCGCCTCGACGCGCGTCGCGTCGACACCGCCGATCAACGACGCCAGGCGGCCGGCGGACAGCGGCTCGTTCGCGGCGAACAGCAGCGCGGCGACCGCGCGCTCGACGGTCGCGTCGTCCAGCGCGGGTGACGCGGGCGAGAGCTCGACGTCGGCGAGCTCGTCCGCACCCGACGGCACGTCGACGACGCCCTCGGCGTCCTCGCTCGCGCCGAGCTCAGCGCGCAGGGCCTCGTCGTTGGCTTCGTTCTCGGCGGCGTGCCCGTTCGAGCCCGCGGACCCATTGCCCCCGGCGGGCGATTGCGACTTCTCGACCATGGCGCGCAGGATCGCGGAGAGCGCGCGGGCGGTCAAGCCGCGAGGCCCGGTTCTCAGGGCCGCTTCTCGCCCACCAGCTCGAGGAACGGCTGGAGATCGACGTCGTAGACCTTGCCGACGTGGGTCTTCCACTGGGCGTACTCCAGGTCGTCGACCGGGTCGGAGGCGAGCGAGCCCTCGACCAACGGCCCGATCTCGGCCCACGGGCCGACCTTGGGCGCCAGACGCTCCTCGACGCGCACCAACAGGTACCGGCCGCCTTCCTCGAGCGGACCGCCGATCGAGCCGGTCGGCGTCGCGAACACCAGGCGCGAGAGCTTGGAGTTGTCGTTCTGGAAGAGCGTCATCGTCGCGTCGCCGCTCTTCTTGATCTCGGGCGTGCCGAGCTTGGCGACGAGCTCGCGGAAGTCGGCGCCCTTCGCGAGCTCCGCTTGGAACGTGTCGTACGCGGCGCGATCGGGCAACTCGGCGAGGCGGACGACGGCGCGCTCGCTGGCGAGCGCGTACGCGCGCACGCAGCGCTCGGCGAGCAACTGCATCAGTGCGTCGCGTTCGAGCTCGCTCTTGTAGAGCGTGAAGTCGAGCCCGAGGTTCTGTCGGACGTGTTGCTCGACCGTCAGCTTCGAGCCCTTGTCCTCGAGCCGCCGCGCGAGCGCGTCCAGCGCGCGTTGCACGCCCGCGTCGACGCGCGCGGGCTCGATCCTGATGCCGAGGCGATCGGCTTCGCGGATCGCGAGCTCCGCGACGACGAGCTCGTCGAGCACCTCGCGCGCGAACGTCGAGTCGCGCAGCCACACGCGGCCGAGGAAGCGGCGCACGTCGAGCGCGCGGCCTTCGACGTACGCGACCGCGAGCTGCGGCGGCTCGAGTCGCCGCGGCGCGCCCGAGGGATCTGCTCGAGGCGACTCGGCGGGCTCGGTCTTCGGAACCCCGGTCGAGTTCGCGTCGACCTGCGCGGCCGCCGACTCGGGCGCCTTCGAAGCCGGCGCGGAGGCCTGCGTCGCGGGAGCGTTCACGGCGGGCTCGCTCGCGACCGGCTTCGCCGCGTCGCCTGCGGGCTGCGCGTCGGCGCCCAAGGGAGTCGCCTCGGACCCGGCGGACTTCGCGCCCGGCGCATTCGGCGCGGGCGTCGACGCCACGGGCTCTGCCGGCGTCGAACGCGGCTCGGATCCGGCGCGCGCCTCGACCGGCGCGAGCGAATCGCGATCGGGGTTGTGCGCGGGCCCTGCGCAGGCGACGAACCAGAGCGAGAGCAGCGCGACGGAACGGACGGCGGGCTTCATGGCTTCACTATGACGGTGACGCGCGCGCGGAGCCAGCGTTGCGTGCGCGGCAGCCCGGTTGACGCGGCCGCGCTGCGCGCAGCCGGGCCGACGTGGCCGCGCTACGCGCAGCCGGGTTGACGCGGCGGCGCTGCGCGCGCCGGGGCGCGCGCAGCCGAGCGCGCGGCGCGCGTGACGTCAGCGATACGACACCCGTCGCCGCACACCGATCCGGTGGCAGCTCGGGCAATCGATCAGGCTGATGCTCGCGCTGTTCGCGCCGCCGGCGGACTGGCCGCCGCGGCCTTGCGGCGATGCGTTGGTCCGCGCGCTGCCGGTGTTCAGGATCTCGCGCACGCCGGTGCCTCCGCAGTCGGGGCAGTTGGTGAAGAGCGCGCGCGTCGCTTGGAACACCTTGGTGTGCTCGACGAAGTACGCCATCAGCCACTGCTTCTTGCCGGCGACGTTCCACGTCGACCAGAACTGCGCGGGCTCGCCTTCCTTGTCGGCGTCGACCTTCGCCTTCTTCACCATCGCCTGGTTGGCGAGGTAGCGCTTGATCTTCTCCTCGAGCTTCGCGCGCTCGGCGTCCTTCTCCGTCTGCGCGGCCTTCGGCACCTCGGCGGCGAGCCCCTTGCGCGCGTCGTCCTCGCCGAGCAACCAGGTGCCCATCCCGTAGCTCGCCTTCTGCGCGGGCGGATTCTTGCGCTCCGCCCAGTGCTTGCGCACTTCCTCGATCTGCACGCCCTTCGAGACGCGCCGCTGCAGGTCGGCGAGCACCGCGTTCTCGAGATCCTCCGCGAGCTTGTCGGTCGCGTACTCGAGCGCCGCCTCGAGCCCGAACTGCGGGTCGCGCACCTTCGACTCGACGACGCGGCCGAAGTGGAAGTGGTAGAGCGACACGACGTCGTCGCGCAGCGCCTGCTCGCGCGCCTTGGCGATCTGCTTCTTCTTCTTCTCGACGTCGGCGAGCAGAGAGCTGTCGGGGTAGAGCCCCGCGAACGCGTCCGCGAGCTTTTGCGCCTCGTCGAAGCGCTTGCGCGCGCGCAGCAGGTCGACTTGGTAGAGGTAGTCAAGCTGGGCCTGGTTCTCGGCGCGCAGCTTCGCGCGCGCGACCAGCCCCGGCAGCTCGTCGGGCTTGAACTTCTTGTCGAGATCGCGGGCTTGCTCGTAGTGCTCGGCCGCGTGCGCGAAGTCGAGGATGCGCTCGCAGTAGCGACCGAGCTCGTAGTTCGAGCTCGCGCTGTCCTGCACCAGGTTCGCGCGCTCTTGCTGGTAGAGCTCCTCGCGCGTGTAGATCTCGAGCGCCGGCACCTGCAGCGTCCCCGCCGAGCCGCGCAAGCGCGCCTTCGGCACCGGCACGACCGCGGTCGCCGTCTTGACCAGCAGCGCGGCGTCGGTGCGCGCGACGATCTTGCCGATCACCTCGGTGCCGTCGTCGAGCACCAAGCGGTCGGCTTCGAGCATCAGCTCTTCCTGCGTGTGGTCGACGTAGCCGTACGTCTCGCGCAGCGTCTCCGATTGCGCGACGTCGAGCACGCTCCACGGCAGCTTGACCACGCCGCCGTTGTCCAGGCGCCGGAACGACAGCGCCGACGGATCGTGCGCGACGATCTCGCCCCACAGCGTCCCTCCGTCGGTGAGGTGCAGCAGGGTCAACGCGGGCGAGTCCTCCGCGACGCCTGACGAGACGGCGACCGCCGGCGAGGCGAGCAGAGCGAGGCTGAGCGAGAGCAGGAGGTTGCGCATGGCTACTTCTCGGTTTTCGGCGCGGCGGCCTTCGCGGGTGGCTTGGGCTGATCGCGTTCGATGAATTGTCGTCGCAGGCGCTCGCCGTAGGGGACTTCGCGCACCATCAACGTGGTGTACGTCCGCGAGCGACGGCGGCCGCCGGAGGTCCAGGAGAGCTCGACCTCGACCTTGTACTCCAGGGGATACCCGAGCTCGGCGGCGAGTTGCGCGTCGGGCTCGGCGCGCGCGCTGTACGTCAGGCCTTCGTAGCCCGGGACCGGGCTCGACTCGACCTCGATCGGCTCGCCGACGCGCTCGACGCCCTCCTCGACGATCAGCGGGAACATGCGCTCCTCGAGGTCGGCGAACACCGCCTCGGCCGCGGCCGCGGACTCGCCGCGCAGCGCCGCCGCGCGCGACATCGCCGCGCCGAACGCGAGCAGGCCGAGCACGCTGGTCATCCCGATCAACAGGACGCCGAGAGCGAGCAGGATTTCGATGAGGGTGAAGCCGCCACGGCGGCGGGGCAACGTGAGGCCGCCGCGGCGGCTGGGCGTGTGCGCGCGGAGCTTCACAGGTTCCAGTCCTCCTGGTGCATGCGCACGGGGACCTCGCGGACCACCTGGCGGCCGTAGTGCACGAGCGCGCCGTTCGCGTGCCCCACCGGATTCGAGCCGCGCGCTCCGCGGCGGACGGTGACCGTGCGATCGTCGACTTGGACGACCTCGAGCCATTCCGCGTCGATGCGCACGAACGCGCCGCGCGAATCGGGCACGCGCGAGCCGTCCTCGACCTCGATCGTCGTGTCGGTGGACGCCATCGGTGCGGAGAGACGCGTGCGACGCTTGCGGTCGTCGGCGCGCTCGATCTCGAGCGTCAGCCGGACGCGCCGAGGCAGCAGCGCGCGCTCGCCGGCCTTCGGCATGCCCTTGCCGGGTTCGTTCCAGAAGTGCCGGTCGGCGCTCGGGCGGCCGCGATTCCACGCGTCCCACGACGTCGCGACGTCCGAGAGTTCCTCGCCGACCTTCCAGCCGTCGAAAACGAGCGAAGTCTGCGTCGCGAACTCGAGCCCGAACCACAGGACGCCTCCGCTGACCTCGTTCGGCGTCTGACGCGGGCGGTTGGCGGCGTCGAAGAAGCCTGGCTCGAAGAACGAGAGCCCTTCGCCGCCCTGCAAGCGCTCTCCGCGCATCACGATGCCCTCGGAGCGACGATCGGGCTCGTTCTTGCCGACGTACGCGGGCATCACGAGCCACGCGACTTCGAGCACGCCCTCGCCGGCGTGCTTCTTCTTCGCGGCATCGAGCCCGGCTTGCAGGCGCGCGAGCTCGCTCTCGGTCGCGAAGCGCAGCATCCGCACGCGCGGCCACATCGTCTCGGGCACGTCGTCGCCGTCGGTGTCGAAGAACACCCACTCGGCGACCAGGTCTCCGCGCGGGCCGTTGACCAACGACGCGAGGTCCTCGGCGAAGAGCTCGGTGACGCCGCTCGCTTCCTCGACGAGCTCGCGCCGCTCCTCGCTCTTCTGCCAGAGCGTCGTGAAGCGCCGCAGGAACTGGAACACCGCGAGCGAGAGGATGACGAGCAGGCCGGACGCGACCATCAGCTCGACCAACGTGAAGCCCGAGCGACGCTCGGTCGTCGTCACGCGCTCGGCGCCTCGGCGCGCTCGTTCGGCTCTCGTCGCTCTCATCGATCCACCTTGCGCAGCACCAAGTTCGGCGCGAGGTAGTTGGCGCCGAACACCCGCAAACGGGGCGTCTGCTTCCAACCGTGCGCGAGCCCGGAGAGCGGATCGTACGCGCCCGGCGAGTACTTCACGAACGCACGCCATTCCGCGCGGTCGGACAGCTCACCGATCGCGACCGGCTTCTCCTCGTCGGAGCCCTTCCACAAGAGCGCGAGGCCCGGCGCGCCCTCGGGATCGGCGTCCCACGGCGTCGAAGGGAGTGTGCGCTGGAGCACGCCGAACTCGACCGAGCCCGAGCCCGCGTTCTCGACGCGCCAGAAGACGCTCCGCCAGAAAGCGGCCGGCTGATCGACCGAGAAGCCGAAGTACGAGAGCTCGGGCGCGTCCGCGCGCTCGGCCCAGCGATCCCAGTAGCGGAAGGGATACGCGATCACCGGCTCGCCGAACGCGTGGCTCGCCGCGACGGTGCCGAAGCGGCCGCGGAACAGCGGTGCGCCCTTCTGATCCTGCTCGCCGGGATCGCGCGACGCGCGCGGCATCCCGAGGCCGATGCCTTCGAAGCGCGTGTAGTGGACGAGCTCGTCGCCGACCAGCACGGTGCCTTCCGGTTGGAAGTCCGCGAGGTCCTCGAGCCGCAGGCTCGCATCCGCTGCGCCGATCTGGCCGCCGAGCTGCGACACCGCCCACGCATCGAGGAACATCGCGGTCTCGCCGAGCTCGTGCGGTTGCGGCCGCGTGCCGAGCAAGCCGCGACCGTTCGGCGCGACCTGCACCTCGCCGGAGACTTGGTCGTACGCGTCGTACGCGAGGATCTCGCTGCCGAGCTTGAGCAGCCCGCAATCCTTCGGCAGTTGATCGAGGAAGTACACCGCCGGGTCGCCCCACACTCCGCGCGCGGTGCGCACGGCGCGCGGCGCGAGTTGGAAGTCGAGCTGCGCCTCGCTGAACGCGCGCGTCAACACCAGGTTCGCGCCGTAGAGCGCATCGCCTTGGGTGGTGCCCTGCCCGAACTTCGTCGTGCCGAACACGAGCTCGTCGACCGTCGCCGACGGCACCAGCCCGCCGCGGATCGAGCCGCCGACCACGACGCGGTCGACTTCGCGCGGCCGCTCGCCGCTCGGATGCATCACCAAGCGCGACCACAGCCGCGTCTCGAAGCCCGGCGGATTCTGCGCCATCGTGCCCGCCGCGACCGGCACCGGCGCGGCCCGCTGGAGCGCGACGTACGTCGCCTGCGTGTCGAAACCCGCTTGCACCACCGCCGCCGCGCCTTGCGCCGCGACCGGAACCATCGGATCGCCGGCGGTCGTCCAGCCGTGCGCGGTGTGCTGGAACGGGATGTGGACGTGCTGCAATCGCACCGGCCAGCCCGGGCTCGTCGGATCGGAGTCGATCAGGAACGCGGAGTCGAGCCGTCCCGGTCGGCCACCGTGCACGTCGCTGCGCTGCACGCGCCAAACCGGGAGCACCGGCGTACCGGCATCGTGCTTGTGCGAGTACGTGCCGAGCACGCCGCGGAACTGGAAGGCCTCGCGCGCGGCGCGCGTCAGCGGGTAGTCGGTGTCCTCGGGCTCGCCGAGGTGCGGCAACCAATCGGAGCTCGCGAACGACTGAGGCGCGGAGCTCGCTCCCGAGCTCGCACCCGCGCTCGCGGGCGCGGTCGCCGCGGTCGCGAACGCGAAGCCGCCGTCGGGGTCGGGCTTGCTCGACGGCCCGCCGCCGCCGCCCGGGCCTCCGCCGCCGCTCGGGGGATTGGGAGCCACGTCGCCCCCACCGGACAGGACGTGCAGCACCGCGAGCGAAAGCGCCGTGATCGCGTTCTGGTCGTTGCGGACGAGATCCTGACCGAGAATCGTGTCGTAGCGCACCCACTCGGTGAGCTCGGCCTGGTCGACGTGCGTGATCTGCGCGAACTCCGAGCCGCCGTTCGGGATCAGGAAACCCGCCGCGCCGGTCGCGCCCGGCACCGCGACGGAGATCGGGATGACGAAGGCGTGCCACTCGAGCAGCGTCTGCGCGTCGACTCCGCCGGGTCTGAAATTCTGCCAGGTCGTGACGAACGCACGCTGGGCCGGCGGCGTGTTCCCCGTTTGCAGCGCGGCGCGCTTGGAGATGAAGAGCGTGCGCGACCCGAGGTCATAGCCCGAGTAGCGGATGATCTCCGCGCCGCCGACTTGCGAGTTCAACCCGCTGATCGGCTTGTTGAGGACTCCCTCCGCGCCGAGGTTGAGGTAGTCGACTTGGCGCTGGAGCACGAGCGCGTAGCCGCCGCTCGGAGAGAACGCCTGCAGCACCTGCTGCGGCGTCATCGTGGGGTCGGCGTTCGTGAGGACGAGGCCGTTGACGTTGCTCCCCGCCCCGTCCATGCCGAAGCCAAGGTCGTGCGGGTGGTCGATGTGGAAGACGGAGATCGGATCGCCGTTCGACTGCGAACCGCCGACCACCCCCACCGCGACGCCGACCGCGAACATGCCGAGGCTGCCCTGCAGCTGCGACGCCGCCGCCGGCACGTTCGACGCGATCGGGATCGAGTAGCCGTAGAGCATCACGCTCGTGCCCGGCGCGTGCGTCGTGTCCTTCCCGAGCGCCGCGTTGACGCCGGGCTCCTCGCCCGCCGTCAACCCGAGGTCGAAGTACTCGCGCGCGAGCCTGCCGCCGAAGCCCGCGAGCGGCCCGGTCTCGTTGCGCGCGACGCGGAACGAGTTCTTGCCCTGCTTGACGACCTCGAGCAGCTCGTCGCCGACGCGCACGACGCACTGATCGGGGAAGCCCTCGTCGCTCTCGACCGTGAACGAGCTCGTCGTCTGCACGAGCGCGCTGGTCAAGCGCGTCAAGCCGCTCTGGCGCACGCCGAAGTCGCGGCCGTCGACCAGCATCGAGATCTGGTCGGGCCGCGTGCCGCGCACGTCGATCGACACGTGCGACCACGTGTCCTTCAAGAGGCCCGGATCGGTGCCCGGCGCGACCGCGAAGCGCGCTTCGCCGACATCGATGCCCGGCGTATCCGGATGGTCGCCGGCGCCGTCGTAGACGCGGAGCACGAGATCGGCGCCTTCGATGCCGAGCGTGATCCGATCGGACTCGATCGAGCTCTTGCCGAGGTCCAGGAAGAGCCCGTCGGTCAGGTTCTGCGGCTTCATCCAGAACGAGAAGGACAGCGGGAACGCGAAGCCGCTCGCCGGATCGCTCCAGGCGACCAAGTTCGACGTCGTCGCGTCCTGGAAGACCTCGTCGGGCAGGTAGCGGCCCTCGGGATCGCGCGTCTCGTGGTCGAAGTGCAGGACGTGGCCGTTGTTGGTCTGCGTCTCCGTGAGGCGCGACGGCCAGAGCTGCGCCCAGCCGTCGTCTTCGCGCGACGCGAAGATGTGCTCGGGCGTCGGGATCGAGCTCGGGTCGGTCCCGGCCGGCAGCGTGGTCACGCCCGGCACGTACACGCGGCCTTGGCTCGTGCCGATGTGCGCCACAAAGCGCGACGGCGGCTCGGAGCCCGAATCGTACGGTGAGGTCGCGCGCGGACCGGTCATCCAGAACGGAGCTTCGCGGTCGAGCCGCAGCGCGGTGTCGAAGTCCTCCTGGCGCGTCCAGAGCTGCATCAGCTCGCGCTGCGGCGCGATCACGTCGACTTCGTCGCGCACCATCGCGACGCGCTCGAGCCCGCTCTCCGCGTTGATCGACGCGCGCACCTCGACCGCGTAGACGTCGCGCGAGACGAACGAGAGCGGCATCGTCGAGTACGCGAGCGCGACATCGTTCGCGTTGTGCGCGTTCGCGTAGAGCGCGATCGCGTCGTAGGCGCTGATCGACGTCGAGCCGTCCTCCAACGCGGGAGGGACGACCGTCGCATCCGCGGGCAGCCGCTCGAGCCCGGCGGCGGGCAGCACGACGCGGCGCAGGAAGTCCTCTTCGCCGACGAACGGTCGCGAGTCGATCACCAGCGCCGCGAGCGCCTGGGCTTCGCTCTTGGTGATGCGATCGTTGACGCCGCGCAGCTGCAGGTTCTCGAACAGGAGCTGGAGCACCTCGGCCGTCGCGGTGTTGACGTTGACCGGCCGGCGCGCGAGCACGCGCACCTCCGCGGTGAACGCGGCGTAGTCCTGCTGCAGCGGTTGGCGCATGCGGACGCGGCCGTTGCCGAGCACGTCCTCGACCAGCGCGAACTCGGCGGTCTTGCCGTCGTCGATCCGAACCGTCGCGCCCGGGTTGAACCAGTGCGCGTCGTCGACGCCGAGCACGCACGTCTCGCCGCCGGTCACCGCGGTGGTCAGCCGCGCGGCGCGCTGCCATTCGTGGCCCGCGCGCACGCCGGCGAACGTCGAGCCGTGGCGCGCGAGCACCGCGAGCGCGTCCGCCGAGAACTTGCCCGCCAACGAGTCCGCCGCGGCCTCCGCGAGCTGATCGACGCCCTCGAAACGCCGCAACACGCCGTCGCCGGCGTGGATGCGCCACAGGACATGTGCGAACGCGCGTTGGTCGATCACGAGCTCGCCGGGGTCGTGCGGGTACGCGGGCTGCGGACCACACTGCGCCGCGTTGCCGTCGGCGTCGAACGTCGCGCCGAGCCCGCGCACGAGCTTCTTGAACGTCGTCGCGTCGAGCTCGCCGTAGCCGATCAGCTCGCGCCCCATCCAGAGAAAGCCTTGCGGCTCGAAACCGGCGGTGCTGGAGACCGTCAGCTCGGTGTCGGAGCCCGAGAGCTTGTCGGTGCTGCGCGTGACGGCGCCGAGTGCGTTCGCGAAGACGCCCGGCGGCGCGCTGTTCCAATCGATCAGGCCCGCGACGTCGCGCGACTCGAGGTCCCACATCGAGCCCTGCGGATCGCGCGCGTTCCAGAACTTCGGGTCGAAGCTCGAGTCGACGGCAAGCTCTTCCTCGTCGTCGTAGTACGGCGTGCCGTCGATCGCCGGGTGCGAGCGAGAGAGCAGCGCCTCCGCGTGTCGCGAGCCCGCGTCGAGCGAGAGCCGCGCTTGCGCGCGATCGGCGAGCGAACCCGATGCCCGCGTCGCGTTGCGCGCGCTCATCAGGAACGGCGCGCACAAGAAGAACACCGCGAGCAACGCGAGCAGCACCAGGATCAGCGCCAAGCCGCGTCGATCGTTCGACGTCGAAGCGCCTCCGCAGGGACGGAGCGAGCGCGATCGACGCAGCGTGAGCGGTGCGGGCTTCATTCGACCGTCCCGTAGAGGCCGATGCGGAGCTCTTGGCGCTCGCCGGCTTCGTCGATCAAGTGGAAGACGACCGGTTGAGCGTGCAGCTCGCGGTCGAGGTAGCCGCCGGGCGCGAAACGGATCTCGTCGGGCACGTCGTCGTCGAACTTCAACGTCTCCGGCAGCACGTACTCCGAGGCGGAGGTCACCGCGGAGATCACCAGCCGATCGATCGCGCCCGGGAAGCCGGCCTTCGGGTCGCAGATCCGCAGCGGGCCCTCGAGCCGCCAGACGCGCCCGGTCTCCTCGGTGCGCGCGACCTCGACGTCGTCGACGAACAGCCGCAGCACGCGGCGGTCGTAGTCGAGCTTGATCCGCGCCCACGCGTCGCGCGGGAGCACCCCGGGCTCGGACTCGACGGCGGTGCGTCCGCCCGCGATGTCGCCGCCGGTCTTGTTCTGCGCGGTCGGGATGAACCAGCCGCGGACCGAGCCGACGTTGGTGATCTCGAGCCCGACGACGTTGCCGAGGTTGAGCGGCCGGCCCGAGCCGGTGCCGGTCCACCGCAGCGCGCACTCGACCGTGAACCCGCGGGAGAACTCGAACGCCGCGTCCTGGTGCACCGCGACGACCATCGTCGAGCCCGCGGGCGCGCCGGCGAACGAGAGCGCGTGGCCGATGAAGCCCTCGTCGATCAGCTTGCCGCCCTTGTTGTCGCCTTCGAAGAGCGCCGCGCCCTTCGCATCGCGCTCGAAGTGCCACGTGCCGAGCACCGCGACGCCCTCGGCGCTGACGCGCGAGGCGGCGGCGTCGAAGCGCACGCGAGCTCCCGCGCCGCGCGCGACCGCCGACGTGCGCGCCGAGCGGATCACGTTGAGCAGCGCGCCGCGCGCCGCGCGCTTGCCGAGGTCGAGCGACGCGAGCGTGCCGACGCCGAGCCCGAACAGGACGCCGAGGATCAGCATCACCATCAGGAGCTCCATGATCGTGAAGCCCTCGCGGCTGCCGGCTCGCTGCGGGGACCGACGGCGCGCGTTCGCCGCACGTCGCGGCCCCGCGTCGACGCGCGCTCCACGCGCGCTCCCGCGGAGCGCACGCGTCGCGTGCACGGGCTCGGATGCCGTCTTCAAGGCTGCGTCACGATCCGCTGTCGAAGTTACCGATGTCGTCCTCGGTCCCGAACAACGCGTCGGGTCCGGCGGAGATCAGCTGGAACGTCTGCGGATTGAACCAATTGCCGGTCTTCGTGCTCTTTCGCGCGGTGAGCTCGGACTCCAACGCCTCGCCGGTGTCCGGCTGCGACGACGAGTAGCGATCCTTGCGGCCGTAATCGGAGTGGTGGAAGTACGCGAGCGGGTTCTCCCACGGATCCTGGAGCTCGAACAGGTCGAGCGACGGGTTGACCGTCAGGCGCTTGGTCGTCGCGTCGCCGTCGTGGTTGCCGAGCAAGTCCTCGCCGAGACCCGCGCCGTCGATCCCCTTCTGCCACAGCGCCAGGTAGAGCGCTTCGCAACCGACGTTGAGGTTGTTCGGTGGCTGTCCCCACTCGGTGCGGAACGTCGAGCGCGGGTAGTCGCCCTTGTCGACTTCGTAGTCGGCGAGCTCTGCCGCGATCTGCTCGATCTTCTGGCGCGCGACGCGGACCTTGACCGTCTCGTCGACGCCGGAGAGCCGCGTGATCAGGAAGTACATCAAGATCGAGACGATCACGATCACGCCGAGCAGCTCGATCAGCGTGAAGCCGCCGCGCGCGTCCGAGGTCCGCATCCCGCGCATGTTCGTCGCGCTCCTACTTGGTCGCCCGGTAGACGACTTCGACGTTGTCGATCTCGACCTTCAACGGCCGGCCCGTCGCGCCCTCGGCGAAGACGCCGACGCGCAGGTTCTGGTTGGTCGCCGCGAGCGCGGTCATCCGGAAGCCCTCGGCGACCGTGATGCCGTCGACCGCGATGCGCCCGGTCGCGTCGGAGCCTTCGCCGACGCGCTCGAGGTGGATGTGCACCGTCTTGTCGGTCGGCCACCACGCGACGCCGTCGACCGGCGGCACGTCGGTCCAGCTCTCCTGGTTGTCCGAACGGTCCTGCGTGAGCACCTGCAGTCCGCCCTCCATGTGGCGCGCGACCGCGACCTTGCCGAGCGTCTGCACGCCGCCGGCTCGGATCGGCCGTTCCTTCGCGAGGAACACGCCGACGCGAGCCTTGGACTCGTTGGTGATCGTCACGTCGAGATCGAGCGCGTAGAACACCGCCGGCGGCCACTCGCGCCACGCGCGCGTCGCGCCGTTCTCGGTGAAGTTGCCGCGCAGGACGAGCTCGCCGTCGACGATCGCGATCGTCGGGCCGGCGGCCTCCTCGCTCACCCACTCGTTGCGCAAGACGCGGCGCTCGAAGCGATCGGTCCAGATCACCTTGCTGGCGTGATCGCTGATCCGCGCGACCTGGCGGCGCGCGTAGAGCTTCAGCGCGTCCTCGTCGCCGAACGCGCGGCGCGCGTCCTCGACGTCGGCGAACTGCTGCAGCGTCGGCTCGACCTGGCCGCCGCGGTACGTGCACCACGCGAGGCCGAGACCGCACGACGCGTCGTTGCGATCGCGCTCCGCGCCCTTCTTGAAGGCGTCCTGCGCCGCGCGCACGTCGCCCGAGAAGAGCAGGTTCCAGCCGCGCAGCGCGTGCACCTCGGCGCGCGCCGGTTCCAGCGTCAGCGCGCGCTCGTAGTAACGCTCCGCCGCGTCGCGTTCGCCGCGTCGAGCGGAGAGCTCGCCCAGGGCGACCAGCGCGTCGGCGAAATCGAGATCGAGGTCGAGCGCCTTCGCGAACATCTCGCGCGCGCCGTCGAGGTCGTCGCGCTGCGAGAGCACGCGACCGCGTTGGTAGCACGTCCACGCATCGGTCGGGTCGGCGGTGTACGCCTCTTCGATCCAACGCAGCGACTCGTCGGGATAGCCGGTGACCTCCGCGAGCCACGAAAGCGCGCGCCACGCGAGGTGCGCGCGCAACGGATCGGCGTTGGCGGCGAGCGTCAGCCCGTCGCGCGCCTCGATCCACTGCTTCGCCGCGAGGTCCGCGAGCGCGTGGTCGTAGAGCTCCTCGAACGTCGCGCGGTCGCGCTCGACCACGATCGCGCCCGCCGGCTTCTTCAGCAGCGTGTCGACCGCCGAGAGTCCGGCACGTGCGCGCGCGTACGTCACGTCCGCTTGCAGCGCTTTCTCGAAGAGCTCGCGAGCCTGCGAGAGCTCACCGACCGCGCAGTGCGCGCGTCCGAGGTCGTAGCGGATCGCCGCGCGCACCGATTTGTCCTCGCCCGCAGGCTCGAACTTGTATGCGGTCTTCAGGCGCTCGAGCGCTTCCGCCGGCCGCGCGCGGTCGAGCAGGAAGCGACCGAACGTCCACGCGACCGACCAGTCGCCGCGACCGAGCCGCTCGGCCTCGCGCAGACGCGCTTCGGCGCTGTCGAACAGGCGGAAACGCGCTTCGAGCTCCGCGAGACGCGCGTGCACCTCGGGCCGGTGCGCGAAGCCGCCGGAGAGGAGCTCCTGGTAGACCTGGTACGCGCGATCGAAGTCGAAGCCGGCTTCGTAGCAGCGCGCGAGCCCGAGCCGCGGCGCGGGATCGTCGGCGGACTGCGACGCGGCGAGCTTGTACATCTCCTCCGCGACTTCGAGCGCGCGGCGCGCCTCGGAGCGGCGACGCACGCACTCGTCGGCGAAGCCGAGCACCGCGAGGTACTGGCCCGCGCTGATCGTCTTGCCGAACTCGCGGCGCCGGATCTGCAGTTGGTTCTCGAAGCTCGCGGCGAGCGCGAACTCGAGCACGCGCGCGCGCTCGAAGCGCGTCGGCTGCTGACCGGGGAACTTCTCCTTGCCGCTCTCCGGGTCGACCTCGACGAACAGCACCGGCTCGTT
Source organism: Planctomycetota bacterium (assembly GCA_020847695.1). Taxonomy (GTDB): domain Bacteria; phylum Planctomycetota; class UBA1135; order UBA1135; genus JACRIN01. Next base: position 35,910 of record JADLBP010000211.1, on the reverse strand, counting down.
CGCCGCGAGGTGCAGGCCGAAGCGATCCTCGTTGCGGATGTAGCCGAACAACGGACGGCCTTCGTTGATCCGGATCCAGTCGTAGAGGCGTTTCCAGCTCTCGAGCTGCGCCGCGAGCTCCTCCGGCGTCGGCTTGCGTTGGTCCTTCGCGGCGGCGGCGAGCTCCGCGAGCGCGCCGCCCGCATCCTCGGCGAGGTCCTCGCCGCCGAGCTCACCGGCCTCGGCGAACAGCCCCTCGACGCGCGTCGGCGCCGCGGAGGTGCGCAGGAGCTTGCCGAAGAACGCGGGCGCGGGCCCGGGCACCGTCGGCGGGAACAGGCCGGGCAGCGACGCGAGCGGCGGCTCCTCGATGTCGAGCGGCGGCAGCGGTCGCGTGTCGCGCGGCTGCGAGAGCAGATCGCGCTCGAACGCGGAGAGTTCGCGCTTCGCGGGCAGAGAGCGCGCGACGTCCGGCGCGGGGCGTTCGACGAGCTCGACCGCCTGACCGGCCGAAGCCGACGCGCGGCGCGGCCCGGAATCGGTCGCGGTCGTCGCGACCAGCCCTCCGACGGCGACGACGGTCACCGCGAAGACCACCTGTTCCTTGCGGACGTTCACGGTTTTTCCTTCCCGGCTTCGAGGTCGCCGTAGAGGTGCGCGACGCGGAAGACGACTTCGAGCCTGGATTCGTCGGCCTTGGTGCGCGACGCGAGCAAGTTGAGCTTGTCGATCAAGAGCACGTCGCCGAACCGCTCTTGCTGCGTCAGCGCGATCCAGCGCGCGAGCGGCGCCGACGCGCCGATCAGATCGAGCTCGATCGAAGTCTTCTCGATGTCCGGGATGCTCTTGCCCGACACCAGCCGCGGGTCGAGCGCGATCCGGATCTCGTCGATGCGCTCGCAACCGGCCTCGATCGCGAGCTTGACGACGCGCTCGACGACGTCGAGCGCCTCCAGATACCGCACGATCTCCTGTTCCTTCGTCGGCGAGAGCGCGGGCAAGCCGAGCCCCTCGGGCACGACCAGGCCCGCGCGGCCGGCGAGCGTCAAGAGTTCCTCGCGCACGCGCGACTGCACGGCGAAGTAGCGGTTGGCGGGCGACGTGCCGTCGAGCGCGAACTCGGGCCGCGGATGGAACGCCACGGCATCGGTCAACGTCGCGACCGCTTGGCTCAAGCGCTCGCGCTCGGCCTCGGCGCGCGCCTGGTCGGCGGCGACGTAGCGCGGTTGCGCGAGCTGCTTCTCGATCGTCGACAAGCGCGCGCGCTGCGTGCGCAGGTCGGCGCCGAGCGTCTTCTCGGTCGCGAGCCAGCCGATGCCGAACACCGCCGCGCCGGCGGCGACGCCGAGCACGAAGCGCTTGTTCTCCTGCCAGAAGTCCTCGACCTTGGTCACGGGCGCTCCTCTTTCGGGGCCGCGGTCTCGCGCAGCGCCAGGGTGGTCAGGTCGAGCGTGAACTTGTCGCCGGTGTTGGAGAGCTTCTGCGAGATCGCGGGCGCGCCGAGCTTCTCGTTCAACCCGCGCACCAGGTTCTCGAAGAGCACCGACGTCGATTCGGTGCCTTCCTGCGCGCGACCTTCGACGTGCACGATCGGACACTCGGAACCGCGCGGCACGCCGAGGGCGTCGTCGAAGCGCGTCTCGCTGGTGAGCTGCGTGATCCAGAAGTCGCGCGGCAGCTCGGTGGCGAGCGTGTGCAGCACGCGCGCGACCTGCTCGCCCGAGCCCGCGAGCTCGGCGAGATCGCGCGCGCGCTCGGCGAGCTTCGCGCTCTCCTCGGAGAGATCGCGGGTCTTGCGATCGATCGCGTCGGCGCGCTTCAACTGCGCGTCGGCCGCGGACGCTTGCTGGCGGACCTTCTGCAGCGACGAGTGCGTGCGCCACGCCTCGTAACCGAGGAATCCGACCACCAACACCGCGGCGGCGATCAGGAACACCGTGCCCTGCGCGAAATCGCGGGCGCGCGCGACCTTGCGCGGCAGGATCTCGATCGAATAGCCGTCGGGATCGGACGCGAGCGTGGCGAGCCCGAGCACCGCGACCGATTCGAGCGCGTGTTGATCGAGCAGCTCGCCCTCCTCGGGCGAGAGCGACGTCGTGTCGACGACGGTGAACGGGTCGAAGAGCTCGACCGGCACGTTCATCGCGTTCTGCAGGTAGCGCGGCAATCCCTTGAGCGCCGCGCCGCCGCCGCAGAGCAAGACCTTGTCGACGCGCAGACCGGTCAGGTTGACCTGGCTCTTGCAGAACATCACGGTCGACTGCAGCAGCGAGAGCAGTTGCCCCGCCGCGGCTTGTGCCGCGCGGCTCGCCTTCTCCTGGTTGCCGTCCTTGAACGTGCCACCGGGCTCGAGCGTCGCGAATTCCTTCTTCAGCTCCTCGGCCTTGCGCGCGGAGACGCCGAAGCGCTCCGCGATCGCGGCGTCGAAGAGCGACGAACCGCCGGACAGGTTGCGCGCGAACAGCAAGTCCGGGCCGCGCACCAGGATCACGTCGAGGTTCTCGTGGCCGATGTTCGCGATCAGGACCGTCTGGTCCTCGATCGCGCCGAAGCGCAGCCACGCGTTGTAGAGCGCGATCGCGAGCGGCGTGAACGCGTCGACCTTGCCGCCGACCGCCGCGAGACCTTGCAGGTGCTCCTCGAGCAGCGACTCGCGCGCCATCGCGAGCAGCACGACGTCCTCGCCCTCGACCTCGGGCAGGTTCGGGAGCACGTTGAAGTCGCTCGCGACCTCCGAGCCCGATTGACCGCCGATCTCCTCGACCTCGAAGCGCATCAGCTTGCGCAGCTGCCAGTCGGGCACGCGCGGCACGCGCGTGTAGCGGATGTTGACGTCGCGGCCGGTGAGTCCGATGCGCGCGTCGGTCGGCTTGAACGAGAGCTCGCTCGCTTTCCAAGCCGCCGCGACCGAACCTTCGGCGTGGTGGGAGACGGCGAACGCGGTGGCGTGGAAGGTGTTGTCCTTCCAGAAGCCGCGCAGGAACTTGGCCGTGCGCTTGCCGATGTCGACGCCGGTGACCGTGCGGGCCATCTACTTCGTTCCTCCGGGGAGCTGCGTGAGCACTTCGCGCACGCGAGCGGCGAGCGCGGGGCTCTTTCGTGCCTCGAGCGCGGCGAGGATCGACTCCAGGCGCGCGCGCTCGGCGGTGTTGAGGTCTTGCTCGAGGCCGGCGAGGTCGCGATCGATCTCGCCGACCAGCGCGACCGCGGCGGTCTCGACCTCGCTGCCGGTGTACTTGGCGGCGATCGCTCGCGCGCCCTCGCGGCACTGGCGGAAGAGGTCGACCAAGCGGAAGAAGCGCGCGCGCTCGGCGGATTGCTTCGCGTCCTGCACCTCGACCAGGCCTTGTTGGATCAGCCGCGAGCGCGCGCCCTCGGCCTCCTTGACCAACTGCGCGTCGAACGGCGCGCGGTCGAGCAGCTCGCGCCACGCGGCGAGGCACTCGCCGAGCCGGCCTTGCTTCTCCGCCTCGCGCGCGCGGCGCGCGGCGTCGTCGGCGAACGCGCGCTCCTTCTGGAACACGACCTGGAGCGCGAGCGCGCTCGCGTCGGCTCCGAGCGCGGCTTCGATGCGGAACGCGGCGCCGTCGGGCGTGCCCGTCAGCTTGACCGGCGTCGAGAAGCGCACGCGGACGAGGTCGAGCCCGGCGCCGACCAACAGGCTCTCGACGCCCTCGCGCGCGAACTCGACTTGGTGCGTGCGCAGGCCGCCGTCGCCGAGCGTCGCGATGCCTTCGGCGACGACCGCGGGCTCGACACGCAGCGCGAGCGTGCGCGCCGCGCCGCGACCGAGCTCCAGCGCGAAGCCGTCGTCGACGGGCTTCGCGGAGAGCGGCGCGGCGTCGAGCGACGCGAGCTCGCCGCCGTCGGCGACCACGCGGATGTTCGAGAGCAACGGGCGATCGATCTTGCCGAGCACGCCCGCGCGCACCGGATCGCCGAAGCCCAGCCAGACGAACTCCCCGACCTTCGGCGCCGCGGCGACGTCGCTCGCGGTCACCAGCCCGACGTCGTCGGCGGAGGCATTGCCCGAATCACCGGTCGCGAGCGCGAGCACCACCGCGCGCGCTCGGTCGTGCCCCGGGGGCACCGGCGCGACGACCTCGCGATGCGCGAGCCCTCCGTCGCCGGCCGCCGGCTCCGACCATGCGACCAACGGCTTGCGCTCGCCGGTCGAGTCCGAGAATTCGATGCCGAGCCACGCGCGCACGCCGCCGTCGGCGTCGAGCTCGCCGACCGCGCGCAGCGCCTTGCCGGCGGTCGCGCGCACGTCGGTCGAGCGCAGCGACGCCCATTCGCCGGTCGCGAGCGTCGCGCGCGCGCCGGACTCGCCGGTCGCGGCCGCGGTGCCGTCGACCAAGAAGCGCGCGGTCGCGTCCTCGGGCGAGTCCCAGCCGACGAGCTCGCGCTCGAACGAGAAGCCGGTCGGGATCAGGTTGCCGGGAAGGTCGGCGACCGGCCGGCGCGGGCCGGTGCTCGCGCTGCCGCCGCGGCCGAAGAACCACCAGCCGCCCGCGCCCGCCGCGACGACGACCACCAGGCCGACGCCGACCAGGATCGAGCGCTTGCCCGAGCGCGCGAGCTTGTCGGCGCTGATCGTCTGAAGGCCTTCGCCCGCCGCGGCGGCGTTCGCGCCGGGGACGTCTCCTTCGAGCTCGAGGCCGCCCGCGGCGTCGCTCGGCTCGGGATTGGGGTCGAGATCGCCGTCGATGAAGACCAACCGGACCTTGCCGAGCACGACCACGTCCTTGTGCGCGAGCCGGCGTTCGCCGGTGACGCGCTCCTGGCCGACGAACGTGCCGTTGGTCGAACCGAGGTCCCGCAGCGTCACGCCTCGCGCGTCGACCGAGAGCTCGGCGTGCTTGCCGGACACCGACGCGTCGAGGACTTGCACCGAGTTGCCGGGCCGGCGGCCGAGGCTCAGGCCGGCGGCCGGGATCCCGATCGTCTCACCGCGCCGGTCTCCGCTCTCGAAGCGCAGCGCGAAGCGTTCTTGCATAAAAGGCGGGAGGGGGCAGGAGGTTGGTTCGGCGCCGCCCGGTGCTCCGGACTGGCCGGACGGGGCGACGACCGCGGGAGGCGACGGCCGCGGGCCGAACGGGGCGCGCGGGAGTACCCGTAAGCCGCACGCGGGTAACCCCTTCCGCGCGGCGCAGGGGTCGAGATCCTAGCCAGCCTTCGGGAGCCCGGCAAACGCGCGCTCGCGGCGGTCCGCGCTTCCTTCGCGCCGGGGGTGCGACGCACAATCCCGCGATGCCCGCACGCGAGCGTTCCGAGCGTTGCTTCTTCCTCGATCCGAGCTCCACGCCGGACGCGCCGCGGTTGTGCGCGGAGGACGAGGAGCATCTGCGCCGCGTGCTGCGCGCCGCGGTCGGCGACCGCATCACCGGCCTGGACGGTCGCGGACTTTCGATCGAGCTCGTCGTCGCGCGCGTCGAGCGCCGCGAGCTCGCGCTCGAGCCCGTCGCCGCGCCGACCCGCGAGCCCGAGCCCGGCACCGCCGGCGCGGCGCTCGATTGGATCGAGGTCGCGGCGCCGCTGCCGCGCGGCGAGCGCGCCGAGCAACTGGTCGATCGACTGGTGCAACTCGGCGTCGCGTCGCTGGTGCCCTTGGAAGCCGAGCGCTCGCAGGGCGGGCGCGGCGAGCTCGGCGAGGGCCGGCGCGCGCGCCTCGAGCGGCTGGTGCGCGCGGCGTGCAAGCAGAGCCGGCGCGCGTGGCAGCTCGAGCTCGCGCCCGAGGCGTCGTTCGAGCGTTGGCTCGCCGAGCGCGAGCGGCGCGTGCTCTGGTGCGCCGACCCGCGAGCGGGCGCGACGTTGCTCGCCGCGGCGAGCGAGCTCGCGCGCGACCCGCGCGGCACGCGCGAACGTCCGCTCGCGCTCGCATTCGGACCCGAAGGCGGTTGGACCGACGCCGAACGCGAGGCCGCGCGCGCCGCGGGAGCGATCGAGGTCGCGCTCGGTCCGCACGTGCAGCGGATCGAGACCGCGGCGGAAGCCGCGGCGGCGTGCGTCGCTCAGGTGCGCTGGCTGCGCTCCTTGTAGCGGCCGTCCCCCAGCCCCAAGCGCTCGGCGAGCGACACGTACCGTCGTTCGCCGATGACGACGTGGTCGAGCAACGGCACGCCGAGCAAGCGTCCGGCTTGCGCCAGGCGCCTGGTGACTTCCTCGTCCTCCGGGCTCGGCTCGGGATCGCCGCTCGGGTGGTTGTGCGCGACCACCAGCGCCGCCGCGCCGAAGCGCAGCGCGGGTCGGAAGACCTCGCGCGGATGCACCAGCGACGTCGTCAACGTGCCGACGCTGACCAGATAGCGGCGCACCAAGCCGTGCTTGCCGTCGAGCGCGAGCGCGTGGAACGCCTCGCGATCCAAGCCGCGCAGCTCGGGCTCCAGCAGCTCGAACACCGCGCGAGGCGAGCGGACCGCGGGCCGTTCGGTCCGTTGCACCGACGCGAGAGCGCGCGCGAAGCGGAAGGCGCCCGCCAGCGAGCCCGCGTCGGCGAGCGAGAGCCCGAGCTCGTGCGAGAGCTCGCTCGCGTCGGCGCGCGCGAGCTCCCAGAGCTCGCCCCTGCGCACTCGTTCGCCGAGCTCCTCCGACGGAGCGCGTAGATGCTCGCGACACCAAGCCTCGACTTCGAGCAACGCAGCGCGTTGCGAGCACGAAAACCGTCTTATCCGGCCCGTTCCGCCCGGGACCTTCGGACTCGGCGGCGCGTGGGAAAACCGCTCGGAAGCCCCGTCGAAGTCATCCGCGTCGATCACGGAGGACTTGGACTTCGCGGCGTGCGAACGGTTACTGCCCGCGCGGGGTTCGCTAGCTCCGAGCGAGCGACGTTTCAGTTCAGAGAAGTCGGACAACAAGTGGTGTTGAAGCGACCCGAGTGGGCCGAAGAAGAACACTGAGTCGCCGTCGTGAAGGCGAACGCAACGGAGAGAACCCCATGACGAGCGTCCTATCGATCCTTGGAGCGCTGCTCGTGGGCTTTTGGGTTGTGGAAACGGTGCTGTTCGTCTTCACGTACCGGAGCAGCACGCGGGCCGAGCCCGCGCGCTCGGCGAGACCTCTTCTCTGAAACTCCTGTCACGGGGGCGGACCGCGAGGCCCGCCCTCGGCTCGACTCGCCCGGCATAGCATGACGCCGGGTGGGACGTCCGAACCGGTCGCGCTCCTGACGCGGCCGGTTCGCTTGTTTTCGGAGCGAGGCGCGCGCGACCCCGCGCAGCCCGACGCGAGCGCTCTCGGGGCGCCTGGCGTCGCCCACCGGTCTCGACCGGCTCGGTCCGGCCGGCCGCGACTCAGCGACGCTCGACGAACTCGCGGAACGCGGACTCGAGAGGCACGCGTGTCGTGCGCTCGAACGTCTCCGCCGGCGCGGTCGCCGCTGCGCAACCGCGCACCATGTCGACCACGAGCGTCTCGCCGAAGCGGCCCGCGATCCAGTCGATCAGCACCAAGCTCTGCGCGTAGGCGCGCGAGATCAGCTCGGGATCCTGCCAGCTCGCGAGCGAGCCATCCATCCGCGCGAGCTCGAACAACTCCTCTCCCGAGAGCTTCGCCCGCGCGCCGGCGAGCGAGCGCGCGCGGCCGGGCTCGAGCCACTGCGCGAGGCCTTCGTTGAGCCACCCGGGCACGTTGGCGCCGCCGAGCGAGCGGATGAACGCGTGCGCGAGCTCATGGCGCATCACGCCGTCGAGCAGCTCCTCTTCGCGCGCGAAATCGCCGATCGGGATCCGTACGACGCCGTCGAACGCGCCGCCGGCCCAATCGCCGAGCCCGGTCAGTTCGCTGAAGCCCTCGCGGCGATAGAGCGAGACCGCGATGCGCGGCCGGCCCTCTTCGATCGGCGCGGCGCCGAAGAAGCGCTCGAGCTCGACATAGTGGTCCTCGAGCCGATTCAGCAGACGATTGCCCGCGAACAGGATGTCGTCGCGATCGCCGTCGTAGGAGAGATCGAAGTGCTGCGAGCTCTCGCGGTAGAAGTCCTTCTCGACCTCGAGCTCGCGCTCGATGCGGGCGAGGAACTCCGCGATGTCCGCGCGATCGGGAGCGAGCTCTTTCGCGCGCCGCAGGAGCTCGAGACAGCTCGCGCACGGATGCTCCTCCTCGCGCGCCGCGACCGCCTTGCGCGCGAGCGCTTCCGCGAGGTTGCGCCGGAACACGTCGCGCTCGGGCTCGGCGCGCACGCACGCTTCGAGCAACGCGATCGCATCGTCGAACTCGCGCGCCTCGAGCGCGGCGATCGCCGCGTTGTTCTGCTCGGCGAGCGAATCGTCGCTCGCGACCGGCGCGGCGGCCTGCGCCGCGAGGTCCGGACCTCCGACCGCGCGCCGCGCGGGCGACGCGACCGGCTCGGGCACGCGCTCGACCGGCGCGGGCCGCGGTTGTTCACCACCCCCGTCGAGCGACCGCACGAACCACCACGCCGCGAACGCGCCGGAAGCGACGCAGAGCGCCGCCGCGAGCAGCGCGGATCGCAGCCGCGGCGAGCTCATCTCGCGCGTCCGTTGCGCTTCGGCTTCTCGCGCGCGTCGCGCTCGAAATCGAGGCTCTCGCGGCCGGCGAGCTGGCTCTGCACGTCGTCGATCAGCTCCTGCCACGTCTGGTATCGGAGCTCGACTTCCTTGGCCATCATCTTCTCGATGAAGTAGTGCAGGTGGTGGCTGAGGCCGCGGCTCTTCAGCTCGGGCGAAGAGAGCGACTGCATCACCTGCATCCGCAGCACCTCGCGATCGTCCGACGAATCGAACGGCAGCCGGCCGACGACGAGGTGGAAGAGCGTCACGCCGAGGCTGTAGATGTCGCTGCGCGTGTCCGCCGCCGCTCCGCCGCGACATTGCTCGGGCGAGAGGTACTGCACGGTGCCGACCGCCTTGTCGTTGCGCGCCTTCGCGCCCTCGCACGCCGCGAAGCCGAGGTCGATCAATTTCACGCGCCCGTCGGACGCGAGCATGATGTTGCCGGGCTTGATGTCGCGGTGCACGACCGCGTGCGCTCCGAGCCACGCGAGCACCTCGGCGACCGTCAGCACGATCCGCAACGCCTGCGTTTCGTCGAAGCGCACGTCGTCGTCGAGCATCTCGAGCAGCGTGCGACCGTCGATGTACTCGAGGCGCGAGAAGTAGAGCTCGCCGTAGCGCGCGGCGCCGTAGCCCTCGACCAGTCCGGCGTGGCGCAGCTTCTCCAGCAGCTTGGCTTCCTCGATGAACGCCTTCTTCGTCGCGGCGTTCTCCGCTTGGTCGTCGCGCAGGACCTTGAGCGCGATCACCCGCCCGCTCTTCTTCTCGTGGACGCGGAAGACGTCGGCGGTGCCGCCCGAACCGATCTTCTGGATCACTTCGTAGCCCGGGATCTCCGGGATCTCGCCCGCGCGCGTCCGGCGCAGCTTCGCGACCTCGCTCGCCGAACAGCCGAGCGCGCCTTCGAGCAGCGGATCGAGCTCGCCGCCGCGCTGCAGCTCGGTGAACACGGCCTCGGCGAGATCCTTGGAGAGCTTCCGGCGATGCACGAGCAAGGCGAGGAACTCGACGTCGTCCTTGGTGGGCATCGGGCGGAGTCTAGGTTGGGCGCGGCGCGATTTCATGGCGAGAGCGGACGTTCCGAAGCCCCGTCGATCGGTCGCTCGACGGGGCGCGCTGGAGTCGCGAGCGAGAGCGCTCGATTCCGGACGCGGGCGTCAAGACCGACTCGGCGCGCGGTCGAACTAGCCCCCCGCCGGCGGACGCGCCCCTCACGCGTCGTTTCGCCGCCCCCAGCCCCCCGTGAATCCCGCCCGCGCCAAGAGCGTCCTGCGTTACTTCCTGCCGGCCGACACGTTCGTCCGGATCCAGGTCTGTGACCCGGCGTCGCTCCAACTCGACGCGCGCGCGCCGCTCAATCGCTCCGGCTATCGCCGGGCGGTGATCCAGAGCTGCTGCCCGGAGCTCACCGGCGATCTCGCGCGGCGGATCTTCGATCTCTGCCCGCTCGATCCGCTCGCGGGCGAGGACCTGCTCTACCAGCTCTGCATCGAGGTCAACCCGGACCTCGACATCCACACGGTCCGCCTGCCGACCGCCGGCCAGGGCGCGGAGGCCGCGCTGCCGAGCGAGCGCACGCGCGCGCACCGCGTGTCGCACGACGAGTGGTTGCTCTCGTTGCGCGCGCGGACGCGCGGGCTCGAAGAGCGCCTGAAGAAGCGCGTCGTCGGCCAGGACGCGGCGATCGCGAGCGTCGTGCGCGCGGTCAAGAAGGCGGCGGCGGGCCTCGCGGAACCCGCGAAGCCGGTCGCGAGCCTGCTGTTCGTCGGACGCACCGGCACCGGCAAGACCGAGCTCGCGCGCACGCTCGCCGCCGAGCTCTTCGGCTCGGAGCAGACGCACCTCGCGCGCGTCGACTGCTCCGAGTTCGGCCTCGCGCACGAGTACTCGAAGCTGATCGGCGCTCCGCCGGGCTACGTCGGCCACGAGCACGGCGGGCAACTGACCGAGACCGTCCGCAAGGAGCCGCACTGCGTCGTGCTCTTCGACGAGATCGAGAAGGCGCACACCAAGCTCCACCACCTGTTGCTGCAGGTGCTCGACGAAGGCCATCTGACCGACAGCCGCGGTCGGCGGGTCGATTTCTCGCGCGCGATCGTGATCCTGACGTCGAACGTCGGCGCGCACGACATCCAAGCCGCGCGGCACCGAGTCGGGTTCGCGCACGAGGAGCGGCTCGGCGACGCCGGGCTCGACGAGCTCGTGCAGCGCGCGCTCGAGCAGGAGTTCGCGCCCGAGTTCCTGGGACGCGTCGGCGAGCGCGTGCTCTTCCGCGAGCTCGAGCCCGCGGACGCGGTCAAGATCGCGGGCGTGCTGCTCGCCGGGCTCGCGCGCCGCGCGCGCGAGCGCGGCACCGTCGTCGCGTTCCGTCCCGCGGTCGCGCGCTGGATCGCCGAGCGCGGTTTCAGCCAGACCGCCGGCGCTCGCGAGCTGAAGCGCGTCGTCCAGCGCGAGATCGAAGGCCCGCTCGCCGAGCGGATCCTCGCCGGCGCGCCCGCGGGTGGCCTGCTGCGCGTCTCGATCCGCGCGGGCGCGCCGCACTTCGCACTGGAGCGCTGAAGGCGCGGCGCGACGCGCCGGGGCTCGTCGGCGCGCGTTCCGCCCGCCTCCGCGAGCGCGCGGAGCGAGGCCGACGACGGACCCGCGCGCGGAGAGCGCGTCTCCGGGCTTTTCTCCAGCGGAGCCGCGGGAGTATCTTGCGCGGCCCGCCATGCGCCGCGCCGTGCTGCTCACCGTCTGCCTCGCGTTCGCGCCCGCCGCGCCGGCGTTCGCTCAGACCACCGTCGCCGCCGAGCTCCCCGCCGGCATCGCCGCACGCGGCCGCGACAGCGAGCTCGGCTTCGCCGAGTTCGACCGACTGATGCTCGCGCGCCACGGCGAGGGCGAGACCGGCCGCGCGGCGCTGAAGCACCTGCTCAACGCCCGCGTGCTCGACGCGCTCGCGAAGGAGGCGAAACTGGTGCTCGGCGAGCACGACGTGCAGAAGCGCCTCGACCAGATCGAGAAGGACATCGCCGCGTCGGGCGAGAAGGGCGGGCTCTCCGCTTACCTGAAGTCGAACGGGATCTCGCTCGCGACCTTCAAGGAGTTCCTGCGCCTCGGGATCATCCAGGAGACGCTCGCGAGGCGCGCGCTCGGCATCCCCGAGGGCAAGCCGGTGTCCGGCGAGAGCCAAGAGCTCTGGCTCGACCAGGTGATGGGCGCTCGCGGCGTCGACTATCCCGCTCCGCCGTGGCCGGACGGGGTCGCGGCGCGCTGCGGCGACGTCAGCGTCACGGTCGACGCGTTCGCCGCCCACCTCAGGCTGCAGGTCGATCGCGCGACGCTGCGCGAGGACTGCTTCCAGGCGCTGCTCGCGAAGCGTCTGCGCGCGCGCCTGCCCGCGTTGACCGACGCCGCGGTCGAGCGCGCGGTCGACACCGAGCTCGCGCGCCGGCGCGCCGAGTTCGCCGCGGACCCGAAGAACCAAGGGCTGAGCTACGAGCAGGCCGCCGCCGCGACCGGGATCCGCCCGGAGTCGCTGCGCGACGATCCCGCGGTGCGCGCCGCGGCGCTCGCGCACCTCTGGGTCGACACCACCTGGGGCGCCGACGGCCTGAAACGCGTCTACCAGGACGAACGCGCGCACTTCGACGGCCGCTACGGCGAGGCGTACCGCGTCCGCATCCTCTTCCTGCGCGCGGCGGTGCTGAAGAACCAGCTGAACCCGCGCTCGTTCGAGGAGGCCGAGCGCGAGCTCGGGCTCCTGCGCGCGGAAATCAAGAGCGAGGCGGACTTCAAGCGGCTCGCCGCGACGCGCTCCGAGGACGTGCCGACGCGCGACAAGGAAGGCCTGTTCGACTGGATCACCCGCGGCGACGAGCGCCTGCCCGGCGACGCGCGCAGCGCGATCTTCCGCGACGGCTCGCCGCTCGCCGACGATCGCCGCCTGGTCGGCCCGGTGCGCAGCTCCGGCGGCGTGCTGTTGATCTGGGTCGGCGACCGCCGCGCCCCGCCGCCGTGGGAAACGATGGCGAGCTACGTACACCGCGAGCTGCGCAAGCGCATCATGGATGAAGCGCTCGTGCCCGCGGACGTGAACACCTTTCTCGAAGAGTGAACGATGTTGATCGGTCGTGTGGTCGGAAGCGTGGTCTCCACGCGCAAGGACGAGAAGCTCGAAGGGAAGAAGCTCTTGGTCGTGCAGGTGCACAACCACGAGAACAAGCCCGTCGACCAATACGTCGTCGCGGTGGACTCGGTGCAGGCCGGACCGGGCGACATGGTGCTCTACGCGACCGGCTCGAGCGCGCGCCAGACCGAGCTCACCGAAGGCCGTCCGATCGACGCGGTGATCATGGCGATCGTCGACTCGTGGGACCTCGGCGGCGCGAACGTCTACGAGAAGTGGGCCTGAGCATGTACCTCGCTCGCGTGACCGGACGCGTCGTCGCGTCGCACAAGTACAAGGGCCTCGAAGGGGTCGCGCTGCAGTGGATCCAGCCGCTCGACGAGGACGGCAAGCCGATGGGCGGACAGCTCGTCGCGTGCGCCGCGGTGTCGACCGGGCCCGGAGATCTCGTGCACTACGTCGACGGACGCGAGGCGGCGCTCGCGTGCCCGGTGAAGTTCGTGCCGGTCGACGCGGCGATCATCGGCTTCGTCGAGCAAGCGGTCTCCAAGGGCGTGCACATCGGCCGCACGCCGAAGGGTTGAGCGATGTTCCTCGGCGAAGTCCTCGGCACGGTCGTCAGCCCGGTGCAGATCCCGATCCTGAACGGGCAGAAGCTCCTCATCGTGCGCACGCTGACGCCCGACGGTCGCCGCACCGGCAAGACGCGGATCGCGATCGACAAGGCGCAGGCGGGCGTCGGCGATCGCGTGCTCTGCCTCGACGAAGGCAGCGGCGCGCGCGGCATCTTCAAGGACCCCGAAGGCGCGGTGAAGACCGTCGTGCTCGGTGTCGTCGACTACGTGGAACTCGAACGCGGCCGCGTCTACGACCACCGCACGACGAAACGCGAGGGACAGGCATGAGCTTCGAGGAGATGGCGCGCGCGCGCGGTTGGACCGACGAAGAAGCGCGGCTGCGCAAGGGGATCTGCGAGATCGGCAAGCTCTGCTACAGCCGCTTCTACATCGTCGGCGCCGACGGGAACATCTCGGCGCGGCTCGCCGACGGCACGATCCTGATCACGCCGACCGGCGCGATGAAGGGCTTCCTCGAGCCCCACCACGTCGCGCGCATCGACATGCGCGGCGAGGTCGTCGACGGCGGCCCCGCGGCGTCGTCGGAGAAGGGCATCCACATCGCCGCCTACGAGGAACGGCCCGAGATGCGCGCGGTCGTCCACGCGCACCCGCCGCACGCGGTCGCGATGACGATCGCCGGCATCGACATGCAAGCGCCGTTCATCCCGGAGATCATCGTGACGATCGGCGGGATCCCGACCGCGGATTTCGGCACGCCGGGCACGCCCGAGCTCGCCGCGTCGATCCGCAACATCCTCAAGTGCTCCGACACCGTCGTGATGACGAACCACGGCTCGGTGACGCTCGGTCAGAACTTGATGGACGCGTACAAGAAGCTCGACATGATCGAGCACACGGCGAAGATCCTCTACCTCGCGCACTCGGTCGGGCACGTCAAGCCGCTGAACGCGGAGTACGTGCAGAAGCTCCTCGCGACCCGCGGCATGCTCGGGATCAAGACCGTCAACACGCTCGAGAACCAGTGCGGCATCCGCCGGCCGAATTGACGCCGCGGCCCGACCCGATCCGTCCGCCGGAATCGAAGCGGCCGCGAGGTCCACAGGACCGCGCGGCCGCGTGAGCGACGAAGCTCGGGCTCGCTATTCGTCGCGCCGGCCCTGCGCGCGGAAGATCAGGTAGACGAGCTGCAGCACGCCGGCCGCCGCGGCCGCCACGTACGTCATCGCCGCCGCGTCGAGCACCTTCTTGACGCCCGCTGCTTCTTCCTGCGTCGTCACGATCCCGGCGCCGGCGAGCACCGCCTTCGCGCGGTTGGACGCGTTGAACTCGGTCGGCAGCGTCACGAGCTGGAACACGACGACCGCCGCGAACATCAGGATGCCGGCCCACATCAACATCGGGCCGAGCGGCGAGCTCCCGAGGAAGAGGCCGATCACGAACGGCAGGAACCAGAGCTGGTTGCCGATGTTGCAGAGCGGCACGAGGTTCGAACGCAGCACGAGCGGCGTGTACCCGACCGCGTCTTGGATCGCATGCCCGGCTTCGTGCGCGGCGACGGCGATCGACGACACCGAGCGACCGTCGTGGACGTCGGGCGACAGCCGCAGCGCCTTCGCCTTCGGATCGTAGTGGTCGGACAGGAAGCCCTGGTGGCGCTCGATCGCGACCCCTTGCACGCCGCCGGTGCGCAGCACCGCGGCCGCGGCTTGCGCGCCGGTCATGCCGGTGCGCACGCCCTGGGTCGAGTAGTGCTTGAAGGTGCTCTGCACCTTCCACTGCGCCCACAGGCTGAAGACCAGCGCGGGCGCGGTGATGATCATCTGGAGCGGGTCGAACGGGAAGAACATGTCGGTCTCCTCAGCGCGGGTTCGGCCGCCCTTGACGTGAGAGTCCGGGCCGGTCCGAGAGCGCGCCACCTTAGTTCGGTCGGACGCAGTCTCAAGCGAAACCCAAGGCCGCAAGCGCCCGCCAGGGCCGTTGCAGCGCGGTTCCAGGGGAACTTCGCGCACCCGAGCGCCGGTGCACGACACGCGGCGCCGACGGAGGCTAAGCTAGCGCAAACGTCAGCCTCCAAACGCTTCGGAGCTTGCCCTCCCCCCACCCGCGATGTCCAACGCGACGACGACACCGATGAACGACGCTCACGAACTCCTGAAGATCGGTGACTTCGCCCGCGTCGCGGGGACGAATCTGCGCACTCTGCGCTACTACGAAGAGCTCGGCTTGCTCGAGCCCGCGTCGCGCAGCCAAGGCGGCTTCCGCTACTACCGCCGCACGCAGCTCAACCGGCTCAACATGATCCGGGACCTGCAGAGCCTCGGGCTCAACCTCGATCGCATCCGCGAGCTGATGGCGACCCGCGAGGTCGTCGACGATCGCGAGAAGTTCCTGACGCGCGTCCGCCAGGCGTTGCACGAACAGGATCGTTTGCTCTCCGAGCGCGTGCGCGCGCTCGAGGAACAGCGCGCGGGCATCGCCAAGGCGCTCGCGAAGCTGCACGACTGCGAGAGCTGCCGCCACGCGCCGCAGTCGGACAACAACTTCTGCGAGCCGTGCACAACCACCGGCTTGCCGCTGCCGGAGACGATCAGCGCGCTCTTCTGAGCCGACGCGCGCCACCGGCGCCAGCGTGCGATGATCTACCTCGACAACAACGCCACGACGCGGATCGCGCCGGAGGTGGCGCAGGCGATGCAGCCGTGGCTCACCGAGCGCTGGGGCAATCCGTCGAGCCTCCACCGTTTCGGCGACGAGGCGCTGGAAGCGGTCGGCGCCGCGCGTGCGTCTCTCGCGCGATTGCTCGGTGCGCGGCACGCGAGCGAGCTCGTCTTCACGTCCGGCGCGACCGAAGCGAACCACCTCGCCCTGCACCAAGCACGCTTCGCGTCGCCCGAGCGCCGGCGCGTGATCACCAGCGCGGTCGAGCACGCCGCGGTGCTCGAGCCGAGCGCCGCGCTCGCGCGCGAGGGCTTCACGGTCGTGCGCGCGGAGGTCGCGCCGAGTGGCGCGCTCGAGGTCGAGCGGTTGCTCGCGGGTCTCGACGAGCGATGCGCGCTGGTCAGCGTGATGTGGGCGAACAACGAGACCGGCGCGGTGCACGATGTCGCGGCGATCGGCAAGCGCTGTCGCGAGCTCGGCATCCGGTTCCACGTCGACGCGGTCCAAGCGGTCGGCAAGCTCCCGATCGCGCTGCGCGATCTCCCGATCGACTACCTGTCGCTCAGCGCGCACAAGTTCCACGGGCCGAAGGGCGTCGGCGCGCTCTGGGTGCGCCGCGAGAGCCCGTTCGAGCCGCTGATCCGCGGCGGCGGCCAGGAGAGCGATCGGCGCGCGGGCACGGAGAACGTGCTCGGCATCGTCGGCCTCGGCGCGGCCGCCGAGCTCGCGCGCACGTGGCTCGCGTCCGGCGGACCGAACGCGGTCGCGGCGCTGCGCCATCGACTCGAAACGCGCCTCGTGGAACGACTCGGGCCGCTCGAGATCGCCGCGGCGTCGATCGCGCGCACGCCGAACACCACCCAGCTCGTCTTCGGCGACGTCTCCGGCGAGGCGCTCGTGCTCGCGCTCTCCGAAGCCGGCGTGTGCGCCTCCAGCGGCTCCGCGTGCTCGTCGGGCACCCACGCGCCGTCGCACGTGCTGCTCGCGCTGGGCAAGACACCCGCGGAGGCGTCGTCGAGCCTGCGGCTCTCGCTCTCGCGCTACACCACCGAGGCCGAGGTCGACGAGGCTGCGGAGCTCGTCGCCCAGGCCGTCCGAGACCTGCGCAGCCTGCTCGGCGCGAGCCCGGGCTGAACCTCCTTTTCCACCCGAAAGCGCCCGCGCCCTCGCCGGGTGCGACCTCCGCGCAGTAGATTTACTCGCCCCCATGGCCGAACCGATCGCCAGCTACACCGTCCAGGCCTCCGGCCTGTGGAACACCCGGCACCGCGTCGCGAACGCGACCGGGACGCTCGGAGTCCTGACCGTGCACCGCGGCGGCACCGGCGTCGTCGAGAGCGGCTCCTACCGGCCCGAAAAGGGCGAAGTGCTGACCTTCCGCCGCGACCCCGGGATCCTGCGCGGCCAGTTCTCGGTCTGGACCGAGGGCCGCGAGTGGCTGGGCTCGTCGCTGCGCTGGAGCATCCTGAAGCGCGAGATCAACGTCCACACCGGCAACAAGCCGCTGCGCCTGGTCCCGCTCGACGGCCTGCGCTTCGGTTGGAGCCTGCAGGCCCCCAAGACCGGCGAGATGGCCCGGATCCACGGCAACCCGCTCACCCGCCACGCGCGGATCGACGTCTTCCGCAAGGTCGACTTCGAGCTGCTGATCTTCGCGTACTTCCTCGGGTCGCAGATCTGGCTGGAGTCGCTCTGGCCCGGCCCCGAGCTCGATCCCGAAGCCCAAGCCACCCCCGCGGGCAAGACCTCGGCGTCCTGACGCGACGCCGCGCGGGCTCGCAAAGGTGTAAGCCTTCGGGAATACTGCCGCGCTTCCGATCGTCCAGACGCTCTCGCAGGAGTCTGTCCCCAACGGACGGGCTCCCACGAACGCGGCTCGCCGCGTGCCTCTAGAGACACCCCATCGAACCATGAAACCGCTTCTCGTCCTCCTCCTCGTCCTCGCCGGCCTCGCGGCGCTCTTCTTCGCCTTCCGCTCCGGTTCCAAGGACCAAGGCACCGGCGTCGCGGTGCCGACCAACACCGCGGCCGAGCCCGTGAAGTCGCCCTCCGGCGCGAAAATCGAGACGCCCGCCCAGGCCGAGGAAGCGAACCGCACGGTGACGTCGGCGCCCGAGGTCAACGGCCAACCGGTCGACGCAGCGCCCGCGGACCGCGCGACGCTGCTGGTCGGCTCGGTGCTCGACGATCAAGCGCGCCCGGTCGCCAACGCGACGGTCAAGATCAGCGAGAACGCGTTCATGGGAGAAGAGCTCGCATCCGAGTTCTTCATGGGGATCGACAAGCCGAAGGGCAAGGCGATCTCGACCACCACCGACGCGGCGGGACAATACCGCTTCAAGAACCTCGAGCCGCGCCGCAACTACTACATCCTCGCGACGCACCCCGACTTCAGCCCGACCCAGGAGTCCAACGTCGGCGTGCGCGAGGAAGGCGAGTCGCGCGCTCCGGACGCGATCCTGCGCCAGGGCTCGGTGCTCACCGGCACGGTCGTCGACGACAGCGGCAACTCGGTTCCGGGCGCCGAGCTGCACCTCGACTCCGCGTACGTGCTGACCGGCGATCCGAAGTCGCCCGATCGCATGTCGACCAAGGCGGACAACACCGGCCACTTCGAGTTCAAGAACGTCGCCGGCGGCCCGCGCAACCTGACGGTCTCCGCGCCGGGCTACGGCACGATGATCGTGTCCAACGTGCTCTTCAAGGGCTCGTCCGACGACGTGCAGGACAAGGAAGTGCGCCTGTCGCCCGGCTTCCCGCTCGGCGGCCGCGTGCTCGTCCAGGGCACCAACCAACCGCTCAAGGGCGCGAAGGTCGTCGCGATGACCTTCAACGCGACGTCGAGCTCCCGCGGAGAGGCGATCTCCGGCGAAGACGGCTCGTTCCTGGTCGAGAACCTCCAGCAGGGCTCGTACATGCTGCAGGTCGAGCTCGACTGCTACAGCCAGCTCCGGATGAACCGCGTCCAAGTCGGCGACATGAACATCCCGGTCGAGATGCGTCCGCGCACCGCGGTCAGCGGTCGCGTGGTCGACGGCGCCGGCAACCCGGTGCGCGCGTTCACCGTCTCGCCGAAGCGCGCGGGCGACGGCGCGGATGCCGCGAGCTTCCTCGAGAACCTCGGGCTCGACGAGAGCTTCGAGAGCGCCGACGGTTCGTTCACCGTCTGCAACTTCGACAAGGGCACGTACGTCGTCGCGATCGAGGCGCCGGGCTACGCCACCGCGCTCTCGGAGAAGTTCACCGTCGTCGAGAACCAAGCGACCATCAACCTGACGATCCGCGTCAACCAGGGCGGCACGATCCGCGGCAAACTGGTCGATCCGACCGGCAACCCGATCAAGGGCGCGGTCGTCGGCTCGTTCGACGCCGGCCTCGACGACATCAACGACCCGCTGTTCGGCAACCTGATCAGCTCCGGCGCGACCCGCCGCAAGGTGCGCACGGACCGCGACGGCAACTTCGAGCTCAAGATGCTCGCGCCGACCGACTACCAGCTCGAGATCACGCACCCGAGCTACACCCGCACGCTCGTGCCGAGCCTGCGCGTGATCGAAGGCCAGGTCGTCAACGCCGGCTCGATCACGATGAAGGGCGGCGGCAAGGTCAGCGGCAAGGTCTTCGACCAAGCCGGGCAACCCGTGGTCCGCGGCATGGTGCACCTCGCGATCACCGACGGCACGATCGTGACGTTCGATGCGCGCACCGACGGTGAAGGGCGCTACTTCATCGACCACGTGCCCGCGGGCAACTACCAGATCTCCGCGAGCCGCAACAACGCGGGCGCGGCCGATCCGTTCCAGGCGATCGCCGAGCAGCAAGCCTCGACGAAGCAGTTCAACGTGATCGAAGGCCAAGAGGTCACGATGGATCTGACGCTCGGACATTGACCAACGCGCGCGCGGAGGTTCGGCTCTCGGGCGTGAGCCCGACCGATCCCGCGCCGCAGTTCGACGAGACCGCCTGGGCCGAGTTCCTCTCCGAGGAGCTCGGCTCGCGCGTTTCGGTGCGCTTCGGCCGCGCCAAGAGCTCGGTGCTGCGCGTCGTGCGCACCGGCCGCGGCGAGCTGGTCGTGCACATGAGCGAGTTCTTCGGCCGCGCTCCCGACGACGTGCGCGTGTCGGTCGCGCGCTGGCTCTCGGCGGGCCGTCGCGCGCGGCGGTCGGCTCGCGACCTCGACCGTTGGATCGACGAGGCGCTGACGCGCGAGGAACGCCCGACGCTCGATCCGGCGAAGCTCTCCACCCTCGGGCGCACCGTCGACCTCGTCGAGCTCCGCGACGAGCTCGTGCGCACCGAATTCGCCGCGGACTTCGCGGCGTCGCCGCCGCCTGCGATCACGTTCGGTCGCGCGGGCCGACGCCCCGCGCGCCGCTCGCTGCGCCTCGGCAGCTACGACGCGCGCGCGCACCTCGTCCGCATCCACCCGATCCTCGACCAGGACTTCGTGCCGAGCTGGTTCGTGCGCTACATCGTCTTCCACGAGCTCTTGCACGCCGCGCTGCCGCACGAGCGCGGCCGCGGCGGCCGGCGCATCTTCCACGGTCCGCGTTTCCGCGCGAGGGAGCGAGCCTTCGCCGACTACGCGCGCGCGCTCGAGTGGGAACGCGAGCACATCGAGCACCTGCTGCGCCGTCCGCGCAAGTCGCCGGTCCGTCGCACGCGCACCGGAGTGTGGCGCGCGGTGCAGGGCTGGCTGTTCCCGCTGTGAGCTAGTCGCCGACGCCGGTGACGCACGTGCCAAGCACGTTGCCGCCGAGGTTCTCGAGCATGCTGTGCGCCTGCTCGACGTACTGGCGCGGCGTCGTCGCGAGGCGCACGACGAGCAACACGCCGTCGGCGATCGCGCCGAGCAACGTCGCGTCGCTGATCGCGAGCGCTTCCGGCGCGTCGAGCAGCACGTAGTTGAAGCGCTGCTTCAACTGCGACAGCACGATCTTCAAGCGATCGGACGCGAGCAGCTCCGAAGGATTCTTCGGCGTCGCGCCGGCGCCGAGGATCGACACGCCGGGAATCGAGAGCGGACGCACCGCCTGGTCGAGCGAGAGTCGACCGGACAGGAGCTCGGAGAGCCCCTGACGCCGCGGCATCCCGATGATGCGCTCGACGCCGGGGTGGTGCAGGTTCGCGTCGACGATCAGCACGCGCGTGTTCGGCATCTCGGCGAGCGCGACCGCGAGGTTGACCGAGGTCACGGTCTTGCCTTCGCCGCGCAGCGCGCTGGTGAGCACCACGGTGCGCGGCGCGCTCTCCGGGTTCAGCGCGACGATCGAATTGCGCAGCGTCCGGTACTGCTCGGCGCGCTGCGAGCGCGGGTCGGTCACCATCACCACGTCCTCGGCGGTGATCGGCGACTTGCGCGCCTCCTCGGGGTCGGCGACTTGGAGGGGAGCGTTGTCCGCGGTGGTCTTGGAGGTCGACATGGTCGTGTGAGGCGGGAGAAGCTTGCTGATCGGCCGCCGACAATCCAACCCCCAAGCCGATTCCGGCGCGGACGAGCGGGTTCCCAGCGCCCGGGCGCCTAGAACCCGTCCTGGAGGTCCTTCGCGGCGAGGTCGATCGGCCGGCGCGACGGCGACACCGGCCAAGCGCCGGCCGCCCGCGCTTCTGCGAAGCGCTCCAGGGGCCCTGGGACGCCCTTCGGGAGCACGGCGGCGAGCCTGCGCTCGAAATCGGAGGCGCCGAGCTCGTTGCCCGCGGCGTAGAGCACCGCGAACGCGCGCTCGATCCCCCGTCCGAGCGGCCCGGCGGGCCCGGCGGGCCCGGCGGCGGCGGCGTTCGCCGGTTCGCCGAGCGCGGCGAGCGCCGCAGTCAGGCGCTGGCGGACCTGGACGCCGACCGGCGACGCCGCGAGCGAGCCGAGCGCGACCCAGTCGGGCTCGGACGCGGCGAGCCAGCGCTCGCCGAGCTCCTTCGCGCGAGCGCCCTGGACGCGCCCGAGCCGAGCCTCCAAGCGCTCGAGCGCATCGCGTTCCGACGCGTCGACCGCGCTCGCGAGCGCCGCGTCGACCAACGCCGCGACGCCGTCGCGCCGTCCGCTCTGACGCCATTCCTCGAGCCACGCGTCAGCGGTCGCGAGGGAGAGCGCGTCGGTCCGCAACGCCGCGCGAAAACGAGCGACGGTCGCGGGCTCGGCGCTCGCGCCGTCCCAGCCGGCGGCGAAGACGGCGAACGCGAGCTCGGGCCCGAGCTCGGGCCGACGCCACGCGTCGGGCAACGCGAGCCCGGCGCGCGCCCACGCCGCGACGAACGTCGGACCGCGCCCGCGCGCGGATTCGGCGGCGAGCCACGCAGCGGGCTCGGCGAACGCGAGCCCGGCGGCGAGTCCGCGCGCGGCGAGGTACTCGAACGCGGCGGCGGCGGCGAGCGCGCGTTCGACGTCCGGCGCGCGCGCGCCGACCGGCGGATCCGCGAGGACGAGCTCGCGCGCGAGCGCATCGAGCGCCGGCACGTTCGCGCCCGCGAGCCGCGCGGCCCGCAAGCGCCACGTGCGCGCCGCGAGCGACGCACCGTCGAGGCCTTCGCCGAGCACGTCGAGCGGCCGCGAGCCGTCGAGCGCATCGCGCACGTTCGCCAGCGCGCGCGCGCACTCGGCGGCGAGGAAGCGTGCGCGCGATCCGCCGGCGGCGAGCGCGGTCTCCGCACGGCGCACCAGCGCGCGCGCGGCGTCCTGGGACACGAGCTCCGACGCGACTCGCCCGCGCGCGGCCGCGAGCGCCAACCCGGAGAGCATCGCGGGATCCGCTTGCTCGCGCCAACGCTCCGCGAGCAACGCGAGCGCCGGCGGGAAGTCCGCGACGGCGAGAGCGCGCGCCGCACGCTCGCGCTCGCCGGCGTCCGGCGCTTCGAGCGCGACGCGGCTGCGCACCAAGAGCCACTCGGTGACCGAACCCGGCACCGCGCCCGACGCGCGACGGCTCAGCATCGCGAACGCGCGGCCGTCGGCGGACCCGTAGAGCGTCACGCGCGCGTCGAACGCGCTCGCGAGCGATGTCAGCAGCTCGTCCCACGGGCCGAGCAACGCGGCGCTGCCTTCGAACGGCCGCTCGGCGTCCGCCGCGAGCCCGAGGTCGATCCAGACGGGCACCGGCTCGCCGCCCTCGAGCACGCCGCCAGCGCGGCCGGCGCGGCGCGCGACGAGATCGACGAGCTCCTCGAGCGAACGTCCGTCGAGCCGGAGCCGGAACGTCAACGCCGCGTCGCGAGTCAGTCGTTCGCCGCCGAGGTCGGCGGTCGGCGGTCCGTCGGGCGCGCCGAGCCAGCGCTCGACCAAGGTCCGAGTGGCGCGCACTCCGCAGGTGCGCACCGCGACGTCGCTCGAGAGCGCGAGCCTGCGCGCGAGGTCGAAGTGCCGCGCGTCGGCGCCGAGCGCCTGCGCCAGTCGCGCGCGCGCCTCGAACTCGGCGCGCGGCAGGAACTCGGCGACCGCGGCGAAGTCGCTCGACGAGAGGTGCAGCGCGAGCCAACGCTCGGCCTCCTCGCGCTCCCCCGCGCGCGGCGCCGCGAGCGCCGCCAAGGACTGCGCGACGTCGGGAGTCCGCGCGTTCGCGGCGGACGGTGCGGGAACGGTCGCGAGGCTCGCGAGGGCCAGCAAGAGCGCGGCAGGGAACATCGGGCACAGCCTACCAAGCCAGATCGGTGTGCATCGGGCCCGAGCCGGCGCGCCGCGTGCCGCGCGGCGGGCGCGAGTCGAGGTCCGCGTCGCGCGCGAGCCCTCGGACGGCGCGCGAACGGACTCGGCGAGCGACGGACGCGCTCGGTTCGGCGCGCGACTCGTCGCGATCGGGAGTCCTGCGTCGTGTTCCGGCACGCCGCGCGCGATCGTCGGCGGCATGCGAACGCTTGCTCTCGCCCTCGTGCTGCTCTGTGGGCTCACGCCGTGGACGTCGGACGACGACCGAGTGCGCATCGATGCGATCGTCGCGCCCGGTCGAACCGTCGTCAGCTTCGACGTGGAGTCGGAGTGGCGACTCGACACCTTCACGCTGCGCTTCGACGACGCCGAACTCGGCGCGCCGGGCTGGGACCTCGCGCAAGGCCTCGACCGCACGGCACGCGAACGCGTGAGGCTGCGTTGGAGCGATTCGGTCGAGGCGACCGACGGCGCGCGCTCTCTCGTCGGGCAGTGCCGGTTCGTCGAACTCGAGCTCGAACGCGACGCCTCGGGGTCGTTCATCGCGCCGGAACGCGTCGATCGCACGCGCCCGCTGCTCGCACGCTCGCCGCTCGTGGGCCGCGACGCGAACTACGCGTGGGACTCCGAACGCGCGAGCCATGCGTGTACGGTCGTGCCCGACCCGACATCGCCGGCCGCGGCGGACGCGTTGCGACCGACGGTCGTCGACGAACTCGCCGAGCTCGCGCCGGGACGCGCGGTCGGGCGCGGGAGCGCGTGGCACGTCGACGCGAACGTGCTCGGCGCGTTGCTCGAACCCGGCGCTGCGTTCGAGTTCGAGGACGAGCTCGGGGGAGTCGTGCGACCGTGGTCGACGCGCGGCGACGTCGAGGCGCAGGACGCCGACCTACGTGTGGAACTCCGCGACGTGCTCGAGACGGAAGCGGGGCGCTTCGCCGAGCTCGCGCTCCGCGGACGCGTCGAATGGGAGCGCGACCGCACGCCCGACCTCGCCGACGAGCGCCCGAAGCTCGCCTTCTATCCCGCGCGTCCCGATTCCGTCGTCGAGACGGTCGGCGTCGCTGCCACCGGGCGCGTGCACTGGGACCTCGCGCGCGGTGTGCCGGCGGAAGTCGACATCGAGTTCGAGCTCCATCGCACGCAACGCATCGTCGTGCCGACCGGGAGCGGCTCGCGGATGGTGCTCGACCTCGCGTGGAGCGGAACGCAGCGCGTCAGCGGCCGCTTTCGGCCGGCGAGCGACAGCGAGCGCTGACGGCGCGAGCGCCCGGACGAGCCCTTCCGCAGCGCTACCGAGCCGTGCTGCGGAGCCTGCGCCGAAGCGGAGCGGCCGCGGTCGGAGCTCTCTCGCTCCGGACCGCGGCCGTGGCCGCTCCCAAGAAGTCGAAGACGCCGTAGTGCACGAGCGTCGGCGCGGGAGGCATCAGCGTAGGGACCCCGACTCGCACCGGAACTTGCCGGTCTCCTTGTAGGTGCCGTCCGGCTGCCGCTTCATCTCCCTCATCCTGGTGCAGGTGCGCTTGTCGTCGTCGGCCACGTCGCACTCCGTCTTGTTCTTGCACTTGGCTTTCGAGAGGGTTGCCGCGTCCTTCTCCCAAATGACCGTGTCGTCCGCCATCGGGAAGCTCGCGATCGCGTCCATCAGCACGTCGAAGACGAGATCGCGCTCGCCGTAGCTCAGCAACCCATCCTCCTCGGTCAGGATCCAGAACTCGTCGATCGTGGCTTCGAGCAAGGCGTTGAAGTCGGCCACACCGGCGTCGCCCGCGTAGGCCAGGGTCTCGAGCTTCCCGATGAGCACCCCGAGCCGCTCCCGTGCGTCCGGATCGGCGACCTCCGACTCCAGCACCTCGTACACGTCGGACCACTGGGTATCGGCGGCGGCGCTCGCGCGGATAGCCAGCGGGTTCACCACCGCGACGGCATGCGCGGCGACGAGTTGGACGGGAGTCGCAGCACTGCGCGGCTGCTCGTGCTCGGTCTGGTAAGCGAGCGCCGCGAGGAACGAGGCGAAGATCGGGACGATCGAGATGGCTTTGAGCATCGGATTCTCCTGGATTCCTGGGCAACCGGCCCGCTTCGCCGAGGCCTCGAGCGGGCCTCCGGACCCGAAGCAGTCCGTCCTCGGGATTGCCGCCGGAACCCGCGCCAGGTTGCATCGATCCGCGATTCCTAGCGTCGCCGAGGTCCAGAGGCGCCCGCAGCTGCGCGACCGCGTCGTGCGACGCTCGCCGTTCACCGCGCCTTGCACGCGGCGCCAGCGCGCGTGCTCGCGGACTGCGTGCGCGAGGTCGAGCGCCGGAGCCAGCGCCTGACCGAGGAGAGAGAGCACATCGCGGCGTCGATCCCGCGATCATCGAACTGCAACGCCGTGGAGCGAGCCGGCGTTCGCCGTCCCGGCACCGGATCGTCGTCCGCTCCGCGCACCGAGCTCCGCCATCGAGCCCGAGCAACGCGCTGGCACGCGAACGGAGCTCGGACGACGCGCGAAGCCGGCCGATCGCACGCGATTGGTTTCACGATCTCGTCCGACCGCGACGTCAACGCGCACTGGACAGGTCCACCACCGCGTCACCGGCCGCTTTCGGCCGGCGAGCGACAGCGAGCGCTGACGGCGCGAGCGCTCGGGCTTGGGCCCGCGTCGGGATCGCGGAGCCGGATCCGCTATCGCTGCGCGGTTCCGGCTGGCACCGTGCCGAGCTTCGCCACCGGTGGTTCGACGTGGAGCATCGGCCGAAAGGGAGCGGCCGCGCTCGGAGCTCTTTCGCTCCGAACCACGGCCGCACTCCAGAGGACGACGACGCGCCAGTGGGCGAGCCTCACAGCGCAGGAGGCATCAGACGGAGCCCGTCTCGCACTTGACCTTGCCGGTGTCGACGTAGGTGCCGTCCTTCTGCTTCTTCTGCTCCTTCTTCTTGATGCAGGTTTGCTTCGGTTTGGCATCCATGCACGTCGCCGTCGACGGGGTCTTGCACTTCTCTCCCACGCGGGTCTCGGTCACGACCCATTGGGTCGTCCCCTCCGCCATCGGGAAGTTCACGATCGCGGCCATCAGCACGTCGAAGACGAGATCGCGCTCGGCGTGGCTCAGCGAGCCGACCTCCTCGGTCAGGATCCAAAACTCCTCCATCGTGAGTTCGAGCACGGCGTTGAAGCCGTCCACACCGGCTTCGCCCTGGTACGCCAGGGCCTGGAGCTCCCCGACCAGCGCCCCGAGACGTTCCCGTGCCTCCGGATTGGCGACCTCCGACTCGAGCACTTCGAACACGTCGGACCACTGGGTGTCGGCGTCGAAGCTCGCGCGGATCGCCAGCGGGTTCACCACCGTGGCGGCATGCGCGGCGACGAGTTGGACGGGAGTCGCAGCAGTGCGCGACTGCTCGTGCTCGGTCTGGTACGCGAGCGCCGCGAGGAACGAGGCGAAGATCGGGACGATCGAAATAGCTTTGAACATCGGATTCTCCTGGATTGCTGGGCACCCGGCCCGCTTCGCCGAGGCCTCGAGCGGGCCTCCGGACCCGAAGCAGTCCGTCCTCGGGATTGCCGCCGGAACCCGCGCCAGGTTGCATCGATCCGCGATTCCTGCCGTCGACGAGGTCCGCGGTCGCCCGCAGTTGCGCGGCCGCGTCGCGCCACACTCGCCGTTCACCGCGCCGCGCACGCGGCGCCAGCGCGCGTGCTCGAAGATCGCATACGCGAGGTCGGGCGCCGGAGCCCAGCGACTGACCGAGGAGACAGAGCACATCGCGGCGTCGATCCCGCGATCATCGAACTGCAACGCCCTGGAGCGAGCCGGCGTTCGCCGTCCCCGCACCGGATCGTCGTCCGCTCCACGCACCGAGCGCCGCCAACGAGCCCGAGCAACGCGCTGGCACGCGAACGCAGCTCGGACGACGCGCGCAGCCGGCCGCTCGCACGCGATTGGTTTCACGATTCCGCTCGACCGCGACGTCCATGCGCACTGGACAGGTCCACCAGCGCGTCACCGGCCGCTTTCGGCCGGCGAGCGACGTCGAGCGCTGACGCCGCGCGTGCGCGGCGCTACGCTCTCGCGGCCATGTTCCATCGCCTGTTGATCGCCAACCGCGGCGAGGTCGCGGTGCGCATCGCGCGCGCGGCGCGCGAGCTCTCGATCTCCCCCATCGGCGTCGCTTCCGAAGGCGATCTCGGAGCGAGCTGGCTCGCCGCGATGGACGAGGTCGTCTGCCTCGGCCCCGCCGCGGCGAAGGAAAGCTACCTCGACCCCGAGCGCGTCGTGCAAGCCGCGCTGCAGACCCGCGCCTCCGCGGTGCACCCCGGCTGGGGCTTCCTCGCCGAGAACGCGCGCTTCGCGGCGCTGGTCGAGCAACACGGCATGACGTTCGTCGGCCCGAAGCCCGCCGCGATGGCGCTGATGGGGCTCAAGACGCCGGCGAAGCGCGCGATGAAGGCCGCGGGCCTCGCGGTGATCCCGGGCTCCGACGCGCCGCTCGAGAGCCTCGACGCGGCGCTCTCGTGCGCGCGCGACATCGGCTTCCCGGTGATCGTCAAGGCGGACGCCGGCGGCGGCGGCCGCGGCATGCGCAAGTGCACCAACGAGGCCGAGTTGATCGCGGCGTGGACCGCGGCCGCCGCGGAAGCGCGCGCGGCGTTCGGCAACGGCGCGATCTACCTCGAGCGTTACCTCGAGCGCGGGCGACACATCGAGGTCCAGGTGCTCGTCGATGCGTACGGCCACGCGATCCACCTGTTCGAGCGCGAGTGCTCGGTGCAACGCAAGCACCAGAAGCTCGTCGAGGAATCGCCGAGCCCGGTGCTGACGCAGCGCGAGCGCGACGAGCTCGGCGCGAAGGCCGCGCGCGCCGCCGCGTCGATCGGCTACCAGAGCGCGGGCACGATGGAGTTCTTCCGTGCGCCGTCGGGCGAGATCTTCTTCATGGAGATGAACACGCGCTTGCAGGTCGAGCATCCGGTCACCGAGATGGTCACCGGCGTCGACCTCGCGCAGTGGATGATCCGCATCGCCGCGAACGAGCCGCTGACGCTCGCGCAACGCGACGTGCAGCTCTCCGGCCACGCGATCGAGGTGCGCGTCAACGCCGAGGACCCGAGCGCCGACTTCAAGCCGAGCCCGGGGACGCTGACGCGCTTCGAGGTGCCGCGCGACGGCGGACCCGGCCGCGTGCGCGTCGACACGCACGTGCAGAGCGGCGATCGGATCCCGCCCTATTACGACTCGTTGATCGCGAAGGTGATCGCGTGGGGCGAGACGCGCGACGCGGCGATCGAGACGTTGGTGCGCGCGCTCGCGGGCGCGCGGATCGAGGGCGTCGCGACGACGATCCCGCTGTCGCTCGCCGTCCTGCGCTCTCCGGAGTTCCGCCGCGGCGAGTACGACACCTCCGCGGTGCCGGGCTGGCCGCCGCAGCGCTGAGCGCCCCCGAACGGGCGGTTCGGCGCCCGACGTCGCGCCCGCTGCCGGCCGTCCACCCCGGACCGTTCGCGCGCCGCGTCTTTGCTCCGCGGGGTTCACGCTGCCGGCCCGCGACTGCGGAGCAGCGCGACCGATCGCAGGCGTAGCCGCGCCCGAGCGAGGCTTGCGCCGGCTGCGCCGACCGGGCTCCGTCGCCGACGCGCTCGGGATCCGCGAGCGCGCTGATTCGCGCTCCGCCGGGGCGCTCGCGACGCGGGAGAAACGTGTAGCGCAACCGCACGCGGGAGGTAGAGTCTTCTGCTCTCGGAGCTCCATGACGATCCCCCTGCATCGAGCGTCGGAAGCCCGTGCGACCGTGCCGCCCCCGCGGCCGGATTCGACCGGGTTCCAGAGCGAGGCGAAGCCCGCCGACCGGCGATCCACCAGGTCGCGCCGCCACCCGGCGCGCCCCGCGCGGACGCGACCGACCGGGGCGCGCCTCGACGGATGTCGCTCGGCCCGCCTCGAGGCTCGGGGAGACCTCGCCGGAACCTCCTGCCACCTCCACCTGCTCCCGATCCGCGCGCGCCGTCGGTCGGTGGTGGGGTCCCTCCCTCAGCTCTAAACCACGCCCCAGCGCCCCTGGGTTCACGCATGGAATCCGGCAACCCGCGAACCGGGACGGTCGACTACGTCAAGTCGTTCGTCCGCAACTCGCCCTGGATCTCGATCTCGGCCTTCGTGCACGTGATCATCTTCTCGGCGCTCAGCATCTTCTACGTCACGCGTGAAGAGCCCAGGCCCGCCGAGGTGATCACCCAGATCGCGGTCGGCACCAAGCCGGTCGCGGTCGAGCCGGTCGAGGCTCCGCCCGAGCTGATCGATCGCAAGTCGGTGCCGGTGCTGCCGAACGAGCAGGAGGGCATCGTCAACCCGGACGACAACTACATCCCGCACGCGATCGCCGGTCGCCAAGGCGAGATCACCGACGAGACCCGGCTCGATCGCGAGGCGGGCATCTACAACCCCGATCCCGACGCGCTGGCGAACGTCCCGAGCGGCGCGACCGGCGGCACGCCGATCGGTGTCGGCAAGATCGGGCACCACGGGACCGCTCCGTCGGCGTTCGCGAGCCGCCGGGCGGGCGGCGGCGGCCGCGGCGGCGGTGGGCTCGGCCAGGGCGGCGGCGGCGGCCGCGGCGGCGGACGAACGACCGAAGGCGCGACGCTCGCGGCGCTCGAATGGTTGAAGAACCACCAGTCGCCTGAGGGACGCTGGGACTGCGACGGGTTCGGCGGTCAGTGCAAGAAGGGCGCGTGCAGCGGTCCTGGTTACTCGAACAACGACATCGGGGTGACCGGGCTCGCCCTGCTCTGCTTCCTCGGCGCCGGCGAGACGCACCAGAGCGGCAACTACAAGGACGTCGTCAAGCGCGGCCTGAAGTACCTGATGTCCGTGCAGGACGAGGACGGCTGCTTCGGCCAGCGCGTGGGCCACCACTTCATCTACAACCACGCTTGCGCGGCGCTCGCGATGACCGAGGCCTTCGGCATGACGCAGGCCAAGGCGTTCAAGGACCCGGCGCAGAAGTCGATCAACTTCATCCTCAAGGCCCAGAACCCGTACGCCGCGTGGCGCTACGCGTTCCCGCCGGACGGCGACAACGACGTGTCGGTCACCGGCTGGATGCTGATGGCGCTCAAGTCCGCGAAGGCGTCCGGGCTGACGATCGACGAGGGCCAAGCGACGACGGCGCTGACGTGGATCGAGTCGATGACCGATCAGCAGTCGGGTCGCACCGGATACAACGAAACCGGCGGACGTTCGTCGCGTCAAACCGAGTTGATGAAGGTCTTCCCGGCGGAACTGACGGAGTCGATGACCGCGGTCGGCGTGCTCTCGCGCATCTTCGGCGGACACACGCTCGAGAGCGATCCGATGATCGGCAAGGGCGGCGAGCTGATGGTCGCGCGCGCGCCGAAGTGGGACACCAAGTCCGGCGAGATCGACTTCTACTACTGGTACTACGGCACGCTCGCGATGTTCCAGGTCGGTGGCGATCGCTGGAACCGTTGGAACGAGGCGATGAAGGACGCGATCCTCGACAACCAGCGCATGAAGGAAGGCGAGTGCGAGTACGGCTCGTGGGATCCGATCGACCCGTGGTCCCCCGCCGGCGGCCGCGTGTACAGCACCGCGGTGCTCTGCCTGTGCATGGAGGTCTACTACCGCTACCCGCGCGTCTTCGGCACGTCGAAGCGCCGCAAGTCGGGCACGCGTCCGAACCGACGCACGCAGCGCCGCTTCGCCGCCGCCGCCGCGCCTGCGTTGGGCAGTCCGCTCGCCCCGGTCGCCGTCAGGGCCTGATCCGCGATGCGCGCACTCCGTCGACCCTCGTTCGTCCGTCCGTTGGTTTGGGCCGTCTGCGGCGCGCTCTTCACGAGCGCGGCGCTCGCGCAGAACGACCGTTCGCTCGCCAAGGACGATCTCGCGTTCGCGCGCGAGATCGCGCGCAACGGCTACCCCGACCTCGCCGGCGACTTCCTCGACGTCTTCGAGAAGAAGCACAAGGCGAACCGCGACGACATGCTCGCGGTCGAGGCGCTGCGGCTCGATCTGCGCGAGGAGAGCGCGTACCGCGAGCCTGAAGCTCGCAAGCGGTTGGAGTTGCTCGAAGCGCTGGTCAAGGAGAAGGAGTCGTTCGCCGCCGACCACTCCGACCTGCCGCTGGTCGAGGACATGATCAGCCGCCTGCCGGACCTCTATCGCAACGTCGGCGAGCTGACGACGTCAATCCTGCACGACGAGCCCGACGCGAAGGACGCGGACGCGCTGAAGAAGCGCAGCCGCCGACTGTTCGAGCGCGCGCTGCTCGACCTCCACGAGCGCGTCGCGGCGCTCAGCGAACGGCGCTCGAACCAGGACCTCGACGCGATCGACGCCGAGCTCGAGCGGCAGTACATGCTCGCGAGCTACAACCTGGCGCGAACGCACTACTTCCACGCGCTGGTGCTCGATGCGAAGAGCGAGGAGCAGCGCGAGAACGTCGACCAAGCGCTCGCGGTGCTGCTCGACTTCCAGCTCGACTTCGCGGACTCGCTGCTCTGCTACGAGGGCTACATCTACGAAGGGCTGTGCCACCAACTGGTCGGCTCGACCGACGCGGCGCTGGAGTCGTTCGACTCCGCGATCCGCTTGCGCGAGAGCTACGAACGCGCGGCGAGCGGCGTCTACGCGCTGCCGCCGGAAGCCGCCGACCTGATCTCAAACGCGGTGCACCAGAAGATCGCGCTGTTCTCGGCGAAGCCCGATCCGGCGCAGGTGATCGCGACCGCCGAGGACTTCCTGGCGACGATCCCGGACGCGCTGCGCACGTACCGCGGCGCGACGATCCTGATCGCCGCGGCCGAGGCGTATCGCGAGAAGGGCGACGCCGCCGCGGTCGAAGCAGCGGCGAAGCGCCTGATCGAAGTCGACCCGCGCGGGCCGGGCGGCGAGCGGGGCCGGTTGCTCTTGCGGGAGGGCGGCGCGACACAGATCGTCGCGACCGACTCGCTCAAGCTGGCCGAGGCCGCGGCCGGCCGGGGCGAGTTCGATCGCGCGATCGAGCTCGCGCAGGAAGCGGCGCTGCTCGCGAACGGCACGAAGAACGAGCAGGACGCAGGCGCGCAGGCCGGCGTGCTGATCGGCGCGCTCTACGCGCAGAAGGGCCAGATGCACGAAGCCGCGGCCGCGTGGGACACCGCGGCCGAGCGCTACGCGAAGGGCAAGGACGCGCCGGAGTGCCTGTGGCGCGCGATCAACGCGTACCTGACGCTCGGCGGCCAGGAGAAGACCAACTTCTACCGCGACCGTGCGCGCGCTCGGATGAACGAGCTCTCGGCGCGCTACCGCGAGCACCCTTACGCCTCGCAGGCCGCGTTCATCGAGGGCCAAGAGCTCGAGCAAGAGCGCCGCTACGCCGCCGCCGCCGAGCTCTACGAGCGGATCGCGACGCAGGGCGCCGGCAGCGAGGAAGCGCTCTACCGCGCCGGTCAAGCCTGGTCGAAGGCCGCGCGCGAGGCGTTCAGCGCCAAGAAGAAGCAACAGGACGCTCCGGCGCTCGCCGCGAAGGCCGAGGAGCGGCTGCGCAACTCGATCCCGGCGCTCGAGACCGCCGCGGCGGGCACGCTCGATCGCAACACGCAGGAGCGACTGCTCTCGCTCGCGTTCTCCGCACGTGTCGGGCTCGCGAACCTGTACATGCTCGACGGCGTCGGTCGCGCGGCGGACGCGCTGCCGCTGTTCGCGGACGCCGAGAATCGCTTCGCGAAGGACCCGACCAAGCTCGCGACGTCGCGGCGCGTGCGGATGAAGGCGCTGCAGCTCTCGGGGCGCGTCGACGACGCGATCGCGATCCTCGACGCGTGCCTGCGCGCCGATCCGGCGCTCAAGGGCATGGCGGCGGCGTGCGCTTCGCTCGCGCAGGCGCTCGATGCGCGCGCGTCCGAGGTCGAGCACGACGATCCGCTCTCGGCCGAGGTCGAACGCCTCCGCCGGCGCGCCGCGGAGTACTACGACCTCGCGCTGAAGAGCGAATCGCCTGGCCCCGACGGCCTGGAGGACGCGGAGGTCGAGCTGATCTCGAACCGCCTGCTCGCGCTCGCGCTGCAGTTCAATGGCGTGCCCGCCGACGCGGAGACGTTCATCGACGCCGGCGCTCGCCGTCCGGCGCCCGACGCGTTCGAGCAGGCGCTGCACGGCTTCGAGGCGCTCGCGAAACGGCGCCCGTCGGTGCGCACCGACATCCTGATCGGTCGGACGCTCGCATTCCTCGGCCGTTGGCCGGACGCGGCGGCGCGCTACGGCGAGCTCTTCGCGCGCGAACCCTACGTCGACCTCGAGAAGCGCGAGATCGCGCCGGACAAGCTGCGTTCGCGCCCCGAGCTGATGCCCGCCGCGCTCGAGTGGGCGGCGTGCGAGCGCCAGACCGGCGCGCCGAAGTCGGACGCGGACCGTCTCGGCCGCGCGTCGGCGATCCTCGAAGCGCTGGTGCTGGTCGCCAAGCCCGCGTCGCGCTCGTGGTGGCAAGCGAAGTACTACCAGATGCGCGTGCTGCTCGACCGTGGCGAATACGACGTCGCCGCGATCGCGCTGCGCAGCATTCGACGCAACTACCCGGAATTCGACGAGTCCCAGTACGGCGTGCGGGAGAAGTTCCTCGCGCTCGACGAGGAGCTCGCCCGCCTCGGACACAAGTAGCCACGCAGATGCCCACCGAAACCAAGCTCCCCCACGCGCTCGCGATGCTCGTCCGGCGCGCGTTCCGCACCCTGCGACCGCTCGTGCTCGTCGCGTGCGCGCTCGCCCTCGGCGCCGGCGCCGCGCTCGCGCAGCAGGACCGCATCGTCACCAAGGACGGCAAGGAGAAGATCGCCAAGGTCGTCAGCGAGGACTACGACGGTCTGACGCTCGCGGTCGACGGCGGCGGCACCACCGGCCTGCGCTGGAAGACGATCGAGTCCGTGCGCTACGCGAGCGCCGACAAGTACTACCGCGCGCTCGACGCGTTCGCGACCGGCAGCCCGGACGAGGCGTTGACGCAGCTCGAGGCGCTCGCGGGCGACTCCAAGCTGCGCCCGGTGCTGCGCCACGGCGTGCTCTTCCACCTCGCTCGCACGTACCAGAAGGTCGGCAACGCAGACAAGGCTCTCGCGACGTACGAAGCGCTGCTCGAGGCGTTCCCGAAGACCCGCTACCTGCTGACGGTCGGTGCCAACCTGATCGCGCTCTACCGCGCGAAGGGCACGGTCGGCGCCGGCGCGAAGACGCTCGAGACGCGCCTGACCGCGGCGCAAGGCGGCAGCAACGATCCGACGCTCCAAGCGGGCATCGGCGTGCTGCGCGGCGCGATCCTCGAGGAACAGGGCAAGCACGCCGACGCGCAACGCGTGTTCGAGTCGACCGCGTCGCTCTCCGGGGCGGACGCCGAGGTCGTCGCCGCGGCCAAGCTCGGTCTTGCGCGCTGCGCGCAGCGGGCCGGCCGCACGTCGGACGCCGACACCCGCTACCGCGAACTCGTGCTCGCCGAGGCGCCGAACGAAGTGCTCGCGGGCGCCTGGAACGGCCTCGGCGACCTCGCGTTCGAGCCCGCGCTGCAGAAGCGCGATCCGTTGGGCCTGCGCGAGGCGCTGTTCGCCTACCTGCGCGGCGTCGTGCTCTACGTCCCGGGCCGCGAGGGCGCGACCGACGAGTACGAGCGGGCGCTGGCGGGCACGTCGAAGGCGTTCAAGGCGCTGGGCGAGCTCGAAACCGACGCCGAGCGCAAGAAGACCTTCCTCGATCGGTCACGCCGTCGCCGCGACGAGCTAGCTTCCAATTACCCGCAGTCGCGCTACCTGAAGGACCTGTGATCGCGCCCGCGCGACCGTCGCTCTCCGACATCCCACCCACGACAGGACACGAACCATGGCCGGCGCAAGCATCGGAGACTCGGACGACAACCCCGTCGCCATCAACGTCACGCCGTTGATCGACGTCATCTTCTGCCTCTGCGTGTTCTTCATGTGCTCGTTCCGCTTCAAGCAGCTCGAGGGCAAGTTCGACACGTGGCTGCCGAAGAACAAGGGCGCGGAGGGCATGCCGGTCGACTCGGTGATCGAGGAAGTCCGCGTCGCGCTGTTCTGGGACGAAGCGAACCAGAAGGTCGTGCGCAAGATCGGCCGCCGCATCGTCGACGAGAACTCGGAGCTCCAGCAGCTGATCTCCGACGCCTTCGCCGACTACAAGCGCCTCGGCAAGACCGACATCGGCCTGACGATCGACGCCGACAAGGCGGTGCCGTGGGACTCGGTGGTCAACGTGATCAACATCTCGAAGCGCGTCGGCGTCCAAAAGGTCGAGTTCGCGCTGGGCACGAAGAGCCTCTGACCGCCGCGGCGTGCCTCGTGCACCGCGTGCCTCGTGCACCGCGTGCCTCGTGCACCGCGTGCCTCGTGCACCGCGTGCCTCGTGCACCGCGTGCCTCGTGCACCGCGTGCCTCGTGCACCGCGTGCCTCGT
>JADLBP010000210.1 GCA_020847695.1 Planctomycetota bacterium | reverse complement strand
TCTCCGCTCGCGAGGATCACGTAGCGATCGTCGACGGCGGTCACCAGCGGCACGCACTCGCCGTACTTCGTGTACATCCCAGGGTGCGGGTTCCAACTCGGGTACGCGGTCAGGTGGTCCCAGTCGAAGCGCTCGGGCTGGTCGGGCTTGCCGTCGACCAGCGGCGCGCTGAAGCCGCGGCGCCAGAGCTCGGCGCTCGCGGGCTCGAGCTCGGCGACCGTGTACGGGGCGTCGTCGGCGTCGGTCGCGAGCCGGATCGAATCCCAGTAGAGACGCAGCGTCGAGAAGATGCGGATGCGCGGATCGTCGCGCAGGATCAGGTGCTCCGCGTCGATCACCATCGTCTTCGTCTTGCC
Source organism: Planctomycetota bacterium (assembly GCA_020847695.1). Taxonomy (GTDB): domain Bacteria; phylum Planctomycetota; class UBA1135; order UBA1135; genus JACRIN01. The sequence continues at coordinate 36,120 of JADLBP010000210.1, read as the reverse complement.
CGCCGGGAAGCCGATCGGCGGTCCCGCGTCGCGCCAGCCGCCGTGACCGTCGGGGACTTGCACGATCGGCGGCACGAACTCCTGCTCGGGGTCGTACGCGGACGCGGTGTTGACGCTCGCGTCGGTCCAGAAGAACCAGCCGTTGAGGAAGAGCCGCAGCTTGCGCGCGTCCTCGACCTTCGCGGGGTCGAACTCGAGCTCGAGGAAGTGCGGGTTCGCGAGCCCACGGAACTGCGACGGCGCCGGCGTGAAGGGGACGGCGAAGCGCTCGTCGTTCGCGGCGAGCGCCGCGGTCCAGTCCTTGCCGTCGCTGCCGGTCGCGCGCAACGGCGCGAGCGGATCGCGCACCGTGTGCACGTGCGGCGCCGGGAACGGCGGGAAGCAGAAGAGCTCGTTCGGGAAGATCTCGGTGCCGACCGGGTGGTCGATCACGTCGAGCCGGATGCGATCGAGGTACGTGACCTCGCGCAGCTCCTCGGTGAAGTGCAGCTCGAACACGCCGTCCTTCGGCGCGAGCTGGTCGGAGCGCACGAGCACGTACTCGTCGTGGTCGGGCGGCACCAACATGCCGGGCGCCATCGGCAGGCCGAGCGGCGTGATGCCGAGCACGTCGGAGACGAACACGTTCTTCGTCCCGTTCCACGTGTAGAGGAACGGACACGAGCCGCGCAGCGCGTCGCCCTGCGTGAAGTCCTCGAGCGCGCCGGGCAAGCACGTGCGATCGCCGAGCGCGACCGACTTCATCCACTGGAACGAGCCGTCCGGCCAGAGCGTGCGGTGCCAGTCGAGCGCGCTCGCCGTGCCGGCGCCGACCAGCAGCGCCTCGCCGCGCCAGAAGAGGCGTTGGTAGCGTCCGCCTGCGCGCACTTCGACGACCGCGCCGATCCCGCGGCGGTTGTCCTTCTTGCCGACGGATTTCAGCCGCGCGGCGTTGCCGAAGCCGCTCTCGCCGCGCGCGAGCGCGACGCCCGCGCTGCACGCGACCAGGAGATCGGGCTTCAGGTCGCCGTCGAAGTCGTCGACGACGCACGAGGTCGCGCCGGAGCCTCCCGCGAGCTCGAACTTCGCCGCGGCGTTGCCGTTCGGCCAGCCGAGCGCTCGGCGCACGCCGACCGAGTCGCCTTCGAGCCCGAGGACGTCGAAGAAGCCGTCGAGGTCGAGGTCGACCAGCGTGGCTCGCGGCCACGGCGCGGCGGCGGCGGGGAGTGCGGACCGCTCGAACTTGCCCGACAACCGGCCGAGCCAGAGCGCGCCGCTCGCGCCGTCGAACACGTCGGGTCGCGCGTCGTGATCGAAGTCGCCGACCGCCGGCGCGCTCGCGGCGACGAATGCGCCGAGACGCGCGCTCTGGTCCTCGAACTTGCCGCCGCGCAGGTTGCTGGCGAGGAACGTGGTCGCGCCGCCGAAGAGCAGGTCGACGTCCTGATCGGTGTCGTAGTCCTCGGGCACGCACCACGCGAAGGGCCGGTCGCTCGGCAGCCCCGCGTCGGCGGTGACGTCGGTGAACTTGCCGCCGGGCTTCTCCGCGCCGTCGCTGCGCAGCAAGCGGGCGCCGAACGCTCCGACGAGCACGAGGTCGAGGTCGCCTTCGTGGTCGTAGTCGACCGGCACGATCGCGGAGCCGGCGAGCGAGCCCGCGACCGGCGCGAGCGCGTCGTCGCGCGGCTGCCACGTCACCGCCTGCGTCGCCGGATCGCGCACGGCTTCGACCAACCGCAGCGCGCCTTCCGCGAGGTACACGACGTCGAGGTCGTCGTCGTTGCCGAAGTCGAACGCGCACGCGGCGGCGGTGCCCGACACGAGCGTCCGCACCTCGAACGCGCCGCCACGCGACAGCGCGAGCCGCACGTCGCCGTTCGGCAGCCGGCCGAGGAGATCGGGCTTGCAGTCGTTGTCGGCGTCGAGCACGCGGAGCTCCGCGCTCGCCAGTTCCGGCAGCACGATCGTCGGCGCGGCGAACTTCGGGGCGTCCCCGACCCGCGCGCCTTCGCCGGGCGTCGCGGGCGGCGGCTGGATCTTGCCGAGCTCGCCGCGGCGCTTCGCTTCGTCCTTCGGCGGCTGGATGCCGCGCGCGTCGAGCTCTTCCTTCTCGCGCAGCAACGCGAAGCGCTCCTTCGAGAAGGCCTCGAGCTCGAGGTCGGTGCCGGACTTCGCCATCAACACGCCGCTCAGGCGGAAGATCGCGAGCACGTACCAACTGCCCGCCTGGTCGAGCCCCTTCGCCTGCACCGCGCGGTAGAGGCTCTCGGCCTCCGCGGGGTGCGAATCCTCGATCGCCTCCGCGAGCAAGAGCTGCGTCGGCACGTCGTTCGGCACCAGCTCGCGCGCGGCGCGCAGGTGCTGCTCGGCCTCGGCGAAGTTGCCTGCCTGCATCTCCCAGACGCCGAACACGTAGTGCGCGCGCGCCGACTTCGGGTTCTTCGCGAGCACGCCGCGCAGCCGGTCGAGGCCCTTCTCGTCGCCGAGCGCGAGCTCGAGGATCGCGCCCGAGATCAGGTCGTACTCGTCGGCGTCCGGCCGCGCGAGCAGGGGCTTCAGCGCGGCGAGCGCGTCGGTCTTCTCGTCGAGCGCGAACAGCTTGGCGGCGCGTTCGCGCGCGAGCTGGTCGGCGGGGTCGGCGGAATGGGCGGGCTTCGCAGACGGTGTCGCCGTCGCCGCGCCGGTCGCGTTCGCGTCGGCCGACGGAGCGGTCGGCTGCTGCGAGTCGCCGCAGCCGGCGAGCGCGAGGAGCGAAGCGCAGAGCGCGCCCAGAGCGGCGTGCGTCGGAAGTCTCGGGTGCCCGGAATCCATGTCGATCGTCCTCCGCGCTTCGATCGCGAGCGCGCCGCGATTAGAACACTTGCATGAGTCGCTCTCCAGGCCGTCGCGTCGTGCTCGTCGGCGCGTCCAACCTCGCGCAAGGGCTCGACCTCGCGCTCGCCGAGACGTTGCGGCGCGTCGGGCCGGACACGCGCGTGCTCGCGGCGTGCGGTCGCGGGCGCTCGTACGGCCTCCGGAGCTCGTTCCTCGCGCGCGGCTTGCCGGCGGTACTCGACAGCGGACTGTGGCGGGCGCTCGACGCGCCGCCGCACGCCGCGTTGCTCGTCGACATCGGCAACGACCTCGCGTACGGCGTCGAGCCCGAGCGCGTGCTCGGTTGGGTGCGCGAGACCGCGCGACGCCTCGCCACGGACCGCTTGGTGATCGCCGGGCTGCCGTGCGCGCCGCTCGAGCGCCGTTCGCCGCGCACGCTCGCACTCTGGGCCCGCGTGATCTTCCCTACGCGCTCGCCGGACGTCGTGCGGCTGGTCGCGGCGGTCCGCGAGCTCGATCGCGGCCTCGCGGACCTCGCGCGCGAGCTCGGCGCGAGCCGCGTCGAGCTCGATCCGCGCTGGTACGGCGCCGATCCGATCCACTTCGCGCGGTCCGAGCGCCGGGCGGCGTGGTCGGCGCTGCTCGCGAGCTTCGGCGAGCCTACGCACCCCGCGGGAACCGTGCCCTCAAGCGTGCGGCGCTCGCGAGCCGAGGAACGCACGCTCTTCGGCATCCCGTTCGGGTGCGCGCAACCCTGCTGGCGCGCGAACGGCGGCGCAGAGCTCTCGCTCTACTGACCGACCGTCGCGCGCGGCTTTGGACAGCCCCGCGCGCCCCTGCATAATGCCGCGGAGCGAGACCCCACGAGGAACATGCCGCAAGCCACCGCCGCCCCGACCCTGGTTTCCACCCCCGGCAAGCGCGCGCTCGTGATCGGCGCGAGCTCCGGCATCGGCGCGGCGCTGGTCGAGGAGCTCGTCCGCCGCGGCTACGCGGTCGGTGCGGTCGCGCGGCGCGCGAGCGAGCTCCAGGCGCTCGCGTCCCGCGCGGGCGGCAAGGTCGTCATCCGCGCGCACGACGTCAGTCGTTTCGCCGAGGTCCCAGCGCTCTTCGAGGACCTCGTGCGCGAGCTCGGCGGGCTCGATCTGGTCGTCTTCGCGGCCGGGATCATGCCCGAGGTCGAGCGCCACGAGTACGACAGCGAGAAGGACCTCGCGATGCTCGCGATCAACTTCGGCGGTTGCGTCGCGTGGTGCAACGAAGCCGCGAAGCTCTTCCGCACGCAGCGCTCGGGCACGTTGATCGGCATCTCGTCGATCGCCGGCGAGCGCGGTCGCAAGGGCAATCCGATGTACGGCGCGACCAAGGCGGCGATGAACCACTACCTCGAGGCTCTGCGCAACCGGCTCGCCGAGGTCGGCGTGGTGGTCACCACGATCAAGCCCGGGTTCATCGACACGGTGATGACCCGCGGGAAGAAGACGTTCTGGTTGATCGGCCCCGACGAGTGCGCGCGCCAGATCCTCGCGAAGGCCGCGAAGAAGAAGGGCGAGACGTTCGTGCCCTCGCGGTGGTGGTTCGTCGGCTTCGTCGTCCGTTGGATCCCGTCGGCGATCTTCCGCCACATGAACTTCTGAGGTGCGCGTGAGCGGCGCGAAACCGAGCCCGGCCCCGACCGTCTTCGACTGGACGCCCGCGCGTCCGGCGAGCTCGCTCGAGTACGTCGAGGGGTGGGGGATGGCCGCGGGGTCGCACGTGCGCGTGCTGCGGCCGCGCTCGACCGAGGAGCTCGCCGCGGCATTCGCGCTCGCGAAGCGCGAGGGCGTGACGCTCGGACTGCGCGGAACGGGCAACAGCTACGGCGACGCGTCGTTGAACGAGCGCGGGTGGGTGCTCGACACGTCGCGGATGAACCGCATCCTCGCGTGGGACCCGCGCACCGGCGTCGCGACGCTCGAGCCCGGCGTGACGATCGAGAAGCTCTGGAAGTCGATCCTCGCCGACGGTTGGTGGCCGCGCGTCGTCTCCGGGACGATGTTCCCGACGATCGCCGGCGCCGCGGCGATGAACATCCACGGCAAGAACAACTACGCGGTCGGCACGATCGGAGACGCGATCCGCGAGTTCGACGTCCTGACTCCCGCGGGCGAGCACCTGACCTGCGACCGCGAGCGCAACGCCGACCTCTTCCACGCGGCGATCGGCGGCTTCGGGATGCTCGGCGCGTTCACGCGCATCGTGCTCGAGACGAAGAAGGTCCACTCCGGCGACGTGCGCGTGCGCGCGAAGTCGACTCGGACCCTCGGCGAGATGATGGCGTACATCGAGGCGCACCGCGGCGACGCGGACTACCTGGTCGGTTGGGTCGACTGCTTCGCGCGCGGGCGAGCGCTCGGCCGCGGGCTGATCCACCACGCCAACTACGTGCACGAAGGCGAGGATCCCGACCCGCGCGCGTCGCTGACGGTCGAGCACCAAGAGCTGCCGGCCAACATCCTCGGCGTGTTCCCCAAGGACCAGGTGTGGCGGGCGCTACGGCTCTTCAACCACGACCTCGGCATGCGCGCGATCAACTTCGCGAAGTACCACGCCGGCTGGGTGGAGGAGCTCGACGAGCCGTACCTGCAGTCGCACGCGGGCTTCGCGTTCCTGCTCGACTACGTGCCGAACTGGAAGTGGGCGTACGGCCGCAAGCCGCGCGAGCTCGGGCTGATCCAGTACCAGAGCTTCGTGCCGAAGGAGACCGCCGAGGCGACCTACCGCGAGCTGCTCGAACGCTGCCAACGCGCGGGGCTCGTGCCGTACCTCGGCGTGTTCAAGCGTCACCGCCCCGATCCGTTCTGGTTGACGCACGCGGTCGATGGGTGGAGCTTCGCGCTCGACTTCAAGGTCGAGCCGGTCACCCGCGAACGACTCTGGAAGCTCTGTCACGAGCTCTCCGAGGTCGTGATCGCCGCCGGCGGCCGCTTCTACTTCGCCAAGGACTTGGTGTTGCGCCCCGAGGACGCGCGGCGCGCGTTCCCTTCGGACAAGGTCGAACGATTCCGCGCGCTGAAGCTCCGGCACGACCCCGACGGCGTGCTCCAGACCGATCTCTGGCGGCGCGTGTTCGCGGCGCCGACGCGCTGAGCGAATCGGCGCGGCGCTGCGGTCGCCGGGCCGCGCACTCACTAGAATCCCGCGCTCCGCGACGTCCGTCCCCGAACGCATTCGCGCGGGGCCCTGAATCCGCCGCGCGCTCGGGTGCGAACCCCGCGTCACGGAACGTCCGAACCGAAACGCTTGGCTCTCCTCCTCGATTCCACCCTCGCTTCGTCGCTGCTCGCCGGTTCCGCGCTGGTCGGCGCGATCATGACCGCGCTCTGGGCCCGACAGCTCGCGACCAAGAACGCGACCGCGGTCGACGTCGCGTGGACGGCGAACCTCGGGCTGCTCGCGGCGCTCTACGCGGTGCTCGGCGACGGGTGGGGGCCGCGCAGGCTCGCGCTCGCGCTGGTGGTCGGAGCGTGGAGCCTGCGGCTCAGCGTCCACCTCTTCCGTCACCGCGTGCTCGCCGAGCGCGAGGAAGACGGCCGTTACCGCGCGCTCCGCGCGAAGTGGGGCGACGCGGCGCCGCGCAATTTCCTCTTCTTCTATTGGGCGCAGGGCGCGCTCGACGTGTTGCTGTCGGTGCCCTTCGTGCTCGCAGCTCAGCACGCGACCAGCGGGTTCCATCCGCTCGAGCTCGCAGGCGGAGCGCTGTTCGCCGCCGCGCTGTTCGGCGAGAGCCTCGCCGACCGCCAGCTCGCCGCTTTCCGCGCGAACCCCGCGAACCGCGGTCGCACGTGTCGGGTCGGGCTGTGGCGCTTCTCGCGGCACCCGAACTACTTCTTCGAGTGGCTGCAGTGGTGCGCGTTCGCGCTGTGCGCCGCCGCCTCGCCGTGGGGTTGGCTCGGCGTGTTCGCGCCGCTGTTGATGCTCTTCCTGATCCTCAAGGTCACCGGCATCCCGCCGACCGAGGAGCAGGCGTTGCGCTCGCGCGGCGAGGACTATCGCCGCTACCAACGCACGACCAGCGCGTTCGTGCCGTGGTTCCCGCGCTCGGAGGCGTCCGCGTGAAGCTGCAGACCTGGGTGGAGTCGGGCCTGGTTCCCGACGCGTTGCTGAGAGGCGGGATCCGGCGCCTGCTCGCCGAACGCCTGCGCGACGAGGCCGCTCGCGCGCCCGAGGAACGCGAGCGCTTCCTCGCGTCGATGGACGCCGCGCCGATCGCGATCGAGACCGCCGCGGCGAACGAGCAGCACTACGAGGTCGATGCCGACTTCTACGGACTCTGCCTCGGACCGCACCGCAAGTACTCGTGCTGCTGGTTCGAGACGCCGACGACCGACCTCGCGACCGCCGAGGCCGCGATGCTGGCGCTGACCTCGCAGCGCGCGGACCTGCGCGACGGGCAGCGCATCCTCGAGCTCGGTTGCGGCTGGGGCTCGTTGACTCTCTGGATGGCGGCCCACTACCCGAATGCACGGATCACCGCGGTGTCGAACTCGGCATCGCAGCGGCGGTACATCGAGGGCGAGCTCGCGCGCCGCGGACTCGCGAACGTGACCGTGTCGACCCGCGACATGAACGTCTTCGACACCGCCGAGCGCTTCGACCGCGTCGTTTCGGTCGAGATGTTCGAGCACATGCGCAATTGGCGGGCGCTCCTGAAGCGCGTCGCCGGTTGGCTGGAGCCCGGCGGCGCGTTCTTCGCGCACGTGTTCGTGCACGGCCGGTACACGTATCCGTTCGAGGTCGAGGGCGAGGAGAACTGGCTCGGCCGCCACTTCTTCACCGGCGGCCTGATGCCGGCCGACGATCTGTTCGCGCGTTTCCAGGACGAGCTCGAGCTCCGCGAGCACTGGCGCGTCAACGGAGTGCACTACCAGCGCACCGCGGAGGCGTGGCTCGCGAACCTCGATCGCGAACGCGAGCGCGCTTTGCCGGTGTTGGCGCGCTGTTACGGGGATTCGCGGGCTAAGGCTTGGCTCGAGAACTGGCGTGTGTTCTTCATGGCGTGCGCCGAGCTGTGGGGCTACCGCGGCGGCGAAGAGTGGTTCGTCTCGCACTACCGGATGCACAAGCGCTGAACATGCAAGCTCCCGTCCAAAGCCGTCGCGGCGATCTGCGGCGCACCCTGATCGCGTGGTTCGACAGTTGGGCGGGTGCCGAGGAGATCGAGGCCTCCGCGGAGCCCGAGCGCGTCGATTGGGTGCGCGTCCTGCCGTTCTTCGCGCTGCACCTCGCGTGCTTCGCGGTGATCTGGGTGGGGTGGAGCCCGGTCGCGGTGATCACCGCCGCGGCGCTCTACGTCGTGCGCATGTTCGCGATCACGGCGTTCTACCACCGCTACTTCTCGCACCGCACGTTCGAGACGTCGCGCTTCGCGCAGTTCTTCTTCGCGGCGGTCGGCGCGAGCTCCGCGCAGCGCGGCCCGCTCTGGTGGGCGGCGCACCATCGCATCCACCACCGCAATTCCGATCAACCGGGCGACCCGCACTCGCCCAAGCTGCGCGGCTTCTGGTGGTCGCATTGCCTCTGGTTCACCGCGCGCGCCAACTTCCGCACGCGGCGCGAAGAGGTCAAGGACCTGATGCGCTTCCCCGAGCTCGTCTTCCTCGACCGCTTCGACATCGTCGCGCCGGCGGTGTTGCTCGGGCTGCTCTACACCGCGGGAGCGCTGTGCGAGGCGTACGCGCCGGGGCTCGGCACCACCGGTTGGCAGATGTTCGTGTGGGGGATCGTGTCGACGATCGTGCTCTACCACGGCACGTTCACGATCAACTCGCTCGCCCACGTCTTCGGTCGGCGGCGCTTCGAGACCACCGACACCAGCCGCAACTCGTTCCTGCTCGCGCTGATCACGCTCGGCGAAGGCTGGCACAACAATCACCACCGCTACCCCGGCACCGTGCGGCAGGGCCTGCGTTGGTGGGAGATCGACGTCTCCTGGTACGTCCTGGTCGTGCTCTCGTGGTTCGGCATCGTGAGAGAGCTGCGCGCGGCGCCCGCGAAGGCGCGCGTGCCCGAACCGCAGAGGAGATGACGTGAGGATCGCGGTGGTGGGTGCAGGCGTCTCCGGCCTGCTCGCCGCGTGGATCCTCTCGCGGCGCCACGAGGTCGAGCTCTTCGAGGCGGACGCGAGGCTCGGCGGGCACGTGCACACGCACGCGCTCGACGACCGCGGCGCGCGCCGCGACGTCGACACCGGCTTCATCGTCTTCAACGAGCGTACGTACCCGAACTTCACGCGCTTGCTCGCGCACCTCGGCGTCGCCGCTCAGCCGACCTCGATGAGCTTCAGCGTCCGTTCCGAGCGCACCGGGCTCGAGTACAACGGCACGTCGCTCAACACGCTCTTCGCGCAGCGCTCGAACCTGTTCCGTCCGTCGTTCCACCGGATGATCCGCGACATCCTGCGCTTCAACCGGCGCGCGAAGGAGCTCGCGAGCGCCGGCACCGAGGAGTGCACGCTCGCGACGCTGCTCGACGCGGGCGGCTACGGACGCGAGTTCGTCGATCACTACTTGGTGCCGATGGGCTCCGCGGTCTGGTCGACCGAGCCCGCGCGCATGCGCGAGTTCCCGGCGCTGTTCTTCGCGCGCTTCTTCGAGAACCACGGCTTCCTCGAGGTCGATCGACGGCCGCAGTGGTACACGGTCGCCGGCGGTTCGGCGCGATACGTCGAGAAGCTGCTCGCCGGATTCCGCGGTCGGGTCCGGCTCGCGACCCCGGTGGTCCGCGTCGTGCGCGCCGCGGAGCACGTGCTCGTGCAACCGAAGGGCGGCGAGCCCGAGCGTTTCGACCACGTGGTGCTCGCGGCGCACGCGGATCAGACGCTCGCAATGCTCGCCGACGCGTCCGACGTCGAGCGCGAGCTCCTCTCCGCGTTCCCGTACACGTCGAATCGCGCGGTGCTGCACACCGACGCGACCGTGCTGCCGAAGCGGCCGCTCGCCCGTGCGAGCTGGAACTACCACCTGCCGCGCGAGCCCGAGGCCGGCGCGACGGTCACGTACTGGATGAACCTGCTGCAGGCGCTCGACACCGAGACGACGTACTGCGTGACGCTCAACCGCGACGACGCGATCCGACCGGAGCGCGTCGTCGAGCGCATGGAGTACGCGCACCCGCTCTTCCAGGTCGGCTCGGTCGCCGCGCAGGCGCGCGCGAGCGAGATCCAGGGCGTCCGGCGCACGTGGTTCGCCGGCGCGTACTGGCGCAACGGCTTCCACGAGGACGGCGTCGTCAGCGCACTGGCGGTCGCGCGCGGCTTCGGCCTGGAGCTCTTGCCGTGAACAGCGCGCTCTACTTCGGTCGCGTCGGTCATCGGCGGTCGGGCGCGCCCGAGCACGCGTTCTCGTACCGCGTCGGCTTCCTCTACCTCGACCTCGCGGAGCTCGAGCGCGTCTTCCGCGGGCGCTGGCTGTGGCGCCTGGGTCGCTTCGGACTCTATTCGTTCTCGCGTCGCGGTCACCTCGGCGACCCGTCGAGGCCGCTCGATGCGTGCGTGCGCGAGCTCGTCGAGGCGCAGACCGGCAAGCGGCCGCAGGGGCCGGTCCGTCTGCTGACGCAACCGCGCGTGCTCGGCTTCGTGTTCAACCCGGTCAGCTTCTACTACTGCTTCGGCGAAGACGGGCGCGAGCTCGAAGCGATCGTCGCGGAGATCACCAACACTCCGTGGAAGGAGCAGCACTGCTACGTGCTCGCCCGCGGAGCGAGCGTCGAAGCCGGCGCGTGGCGCTTCCGCTTCGCGAAGGACTTCCACGTCTCGCCGTTCTTCGCGATGGACCACGAGTACGACTGGCGGTTCACCGAGCCCGGCGAGCACCTCGGCGTCCACATGCAGAACCTCGCCGGCGGCGCGCGCGTCTTCGACGCGTCGCTCGCCGCGGAACGACGGGCGCTCGACGGACGCGGGCTCGCGCGCCTCGCGCTCACCGGCCCGACGATGAGCGTCAAGGGCCTGCTCGGCATCTACTGGCAAGCGCTGCGGCTGAAGCTCAAGGGCGCGCCCTTCCACGAACACCCCAAGCACCGCGCGGCGCCGGTTCCGGCGCGCGCGACTCGAGGCCTGCGATGAAATCTCCTCTCGATCGACGTTCCGCCTCCATGGCCGTCGCCGCCGCGTCCGCGGCCGAGGCGCCGAATGCCCGAGCGCGACGCAAGCGCGGCCGTTGGGCGGTCGAGCTCGCCCGCAAGTCGATCTTCGCTCGGCTCGAGCGGCTCGCCGAAGGCGAGCTGACGGTCTGGGAGGGTTCGCAGCGGACCGTGTTCGGCCGCCGCGGCGGCTCGCCGAGCGCGACGTTGATCGTGCGCGACCCGGAGACGTGGCTCGAGGTCGCGACCCGCGGCTCGGTCGGCGCGGGCAGCGCGTACATCGAAGGTCTGTGGACCAGCGACGACCTGGTCGCGCTGTGCCGTCTGTTCGTCCGCAATCGCGGAGCGCTCGAGGCGCTCGAGCGCGGTTTCGCGAGCGTCGGCCAATGGCTGCTCGCGCGGGCGCACAAGCGCCGCGCGAACACGGTCGACGGCGCGCAGCGCAACATCGTCGCGCACTACGACCTCTCGAACGAGTTCTACGCGCTGTTCCTCGATCCGACGATGACCTACTCGTCGGCGCTGTTCGAGCGCGAGGACGAGACGCTCGAGGCGGCGCAGGAGCGCAAGCTCGAGCGTCTCTGCCGCGAGCTCGATCTGAAGCCCGACGAGCACCTGCTCGAGATCGGCACCGGCTGGGGCGGTCTCGCGGTGCACGCCGCGAGCCAATACGGAGTGCGAGTGACCACGACGACGATCAGCCGCGCGCAGCACGCCGCGGCGGTCGCGCGCGTGCGCGACGCGGGGCTCGAGGATCGTGTGCGGGTGCTCGATCGCGACTATCGCCTGCTCGAAGGTACCTACGACAAGCTGGTGTCGGTCGAGATGATCGAGGCTGTCGGACACGAGTTCCAGGACGGCTACTTCGCGAAGCTGTCGTCGCTGGTCGCGCCGCACGGTCGTGTCGCGCTGCAGGCGATCGTGATGCGCGATTCGCTGCACGCCCAGGCGTTGCGCGGGGTCGACTTCATCCAGACGCACGTGTTCCCCGGCAGCCAATTGCCGTCGCGCGGCTCGATCGCGGCGTCGGTCGCGCGCGCGACCGACCTGCAAGAGGTCTCCGCGCTCGACTTCTCGCCGAGCTACGCGACGACGCTGGCCCGCTGGCGCGAGCGCTTCCACGCCGAGCTCCCCGCGGTGCGTCGCCTCGGTTTCGACGACGAGTTCGTGCGCCTGTGGGACTTCTACCTCGCGTACTGCGAGGCGGGTTTCCGCGAGCACTCGATCGGCGTCGTGCAACTGACGTACGCCAAGCCGCGCGGCTGGAAAGAGCGCGTGTAGCGCGTGCTCTCGAAGCTCGTCAACTTCGCGCTCTTCCAGCTGGTCTGGTTCGCGTGCGTGCTCGGCGCGGCGCATGGTCGGTTCGCGCTCGGGCTCGGCGTCGCGCTCGCGGCGATCCTCGCCGCGCTCGCGCTCTCCGACGCGAAGCGGCGCGACGTCGCCCTGGTGCTCGCCGTCGCGGGCGGGGGCTTCCTGATCGACACCGCCGAGCTCGCGCTCGGCGTCTACACGGCTCCCGGCGCGCGCGCGTTCGACGGCGCGGCGACGTGGTGGATCGTCGTGCTCTGGGCGGGCTTCGCGACGACGCTCGGCTCGTCGTTCTCGTGGTCGCTCGCGCGGCCGTGGCTCGCGATCGCGCTCGGCGCGGTCGCCGGACCGCTCGCGTACGTGTCGGGCGAGAAGCTCGGCGCGTTGACGCTCGGCGAGCCGCGTGGGCGTGCGCTGGCGATCCTGTCGCTCGCGTGGGCGCTCGCGCTGGCCGCGTCGGTCGCGCTCGCGCGACGGCTCAACGTGCGATTCCCACCAGCTCGCCGAGCGAGCTCGCCCGCCGCGCGCGGAGGAACAGCCACGTGAGCGACGCGAGGTTGCCGAGCAGCATCAGCGCGACGATCCACGCCGCCGCGACCGATTTCTTGCGCTCGACCGCCCAGATCCAGACGCTCGCGACGCAGAAGCCGCAGTAGGCGTCGACCAGCGTCGCGAGGCTCCACGGATCGCGCAGCATGCGCTCTCCGCCGACGAGCACGTTCTCGACCAGGCTCGCTCGGACGATGCCGTACGTCAGCACGGCGAAGAGCACGATGCAGAGGATCTGGACGGCTTTCATGCGGGGGCTCGGACTCTCAGTCGAACGCGGCGTACTGCTTCTCGGCGGGGACCTGGACTAGGCGGTCCTCCTCGGCGATCCAAGCGGTCAAGCTCTTGCCCCACACGCAACCGGTGTCGAGCCCGCGCAGCCCGGGTCGCACGACGAGCCCGAGCATCGCCCAGTGCCCGAACACCAACGTGCGCGGATCGCGCTTGGTCGCGAGCCAGTGCTCGAACCACGGCGCGAACGGCGGTTCCGGCGGCGGATCGTCGCGCTCCGGCCGCGCGCCGTCGGGTGCGCAGTAGCGAGCGCGCGTCGCGAAGTCGCTCCTCGCGTCGGGCGTCAGCGGGTCGAGACCGGCGAGCTCGATCATCGGATCGCGCCACTTCGGGTGCAGCGCGCCGTGCACGAGGATCACGTCGCTCCACGCCTTCACGAACGGTCGGGAGGCGAGCCACGCGCACAGCTCGTCGCGATCGGGAGCGGCGAGCACCGCGCCGAGCGTGTCGCCGGGCCGCGACTTGCGCAGCCCGCGCGCGACGCGCAGCAGGTGCAGGTCGTGGTTGCCGAGCACGCCGCCGGCGCCGAGCTTCAGAAGGAGCCGCAGGGTGCCGAGCGAGTCCGGGCCGCGGTTGACGACGTCGCCGACCGGCTCGAGCACGTCGCTCGCCGGGTCGAAACGCACTCGCTCGAGCAGCGTTTCGAGCTCCGCTCGGCAGCCCTGGATGTCCCCGACGAAGATGCGGCGTGCCATCGCCGGGCATCGTAGCGTGCGGCGCCCGCGCGACGGTCCGCGGGCTCGCGCGCAGAGCAGGCTTGGAAAACGTTGCGCGGCGCGCCAACATCGGGCCCCGTCCGACCCAGGGAGCCCGCGCCGCGGCGCAAGTTCCGTCCGGCGTCGGCCGATCCTCCCGAGCCCATGTCCACGCGCCTGAAGTCCCTGCCGGTGATCGCACTCTGCGCGGCGGCGGTCGAGACGGTGTGCGTGCGCTACGAGTTCGACCACCGACCGGCCGAGCTCCGTCTCTTCCTGCAAGCGGCCGGGCTGTGGGCGGTCTTCCTCGTGCTCGCGTGGCCGATCGCGAGGCTGTTGCAAGGGCTCGCTCGGCGCGTCGCGGGCGCGAGCTCGCCGAAGGAGCTCGCGGCGGCCGACGCGGTCGCGCTCGCGCTGGTCGCGGCGTTCCCGGTGCTCGCGCACGCGCGCCTCGACGTGTACACGAACCTGTACGGCTCGGTCGGCGAGCTGCGTCAGCCCTGGCCGTGGCTGCAGGTCGCCGCGATCGCCGGCGCGGCGTTCCTGCTGCAGCGGCTCGTGCCGCGCCGCCTGGCGAAGCTCCCGCTCGCGGTCGTCGGCGTCGCGCTGAGCGTGCTCTCGCTCGCGGTCGGCGCGACGGTGTCCTTCCACGAGGAGCCGCATCCGTCGGACGTCGTGCATGCATCGACCACGTCGTCGAGCAGCTCGAGCTCCTCGGGCGGGGCCGCTTCGAGTGGCGCGTCCGCGAAGCCGAACATCCTGCTGCTCGTGTGGGACACCACGCGCGCGCAGAGCCTCTCGATCTACGGCTACGACCGCGAGACGACCCCGAACCTCGCTCGGCTCGCGAGCGAGTCGCGGGTGTTCACCAACGCGCGTTCCGCGTCGCGCTACACGCTGACCTCGCACCTCTCGATGCTGACGGGCACGTACCCGTCGCACCACGGCGCGCGTTTGCTGCGCCAGACGGTCAACCCGACGCGCACGCCCTCGATCGCGCGGCTGTTGCGCGAAGCGGGTTACCGCACCGGCGGTTTCGTCGGCACCGACGTGCTGCGCGCGCAGACCGGCACCGCGTTCGCGTTCGAGCGCTGGGACGACCAGGTCGATCCGCCGGTCTGCGACACCTACGCGTGGGCGCTGGTGCACGACCTACAGTCGGTGTCGGCGAAGTTCTTCCCCGCGCTGTCGAACAACGGCAATCCGCACTGGATCCAGGACTACCAACGTCCGGCCGGCGAGGTGCTCGCGCACGCCGCGGAGTGGATCGCGAGCGACGATCCGCGGCCGTGGTTCTGCTTCGTCAACCTGTACGACGTGCACTGGCCGTACCTGCCGCCCGCCGACGCGGCCGCGCGCTGGGTGCGTCCGTACGGCGGGCCGATCGACGGCTTCCTCGAGCGCAGCGACGCGTATCCGAAGGGCTACGAGCCCAAGCCCGAGGACAACCTCCACCTCACCGAGCTCTACGACAGCGAGATGTGGGAGCTCGACCGCAACGTCGATGCGTTCCTCGCGCGTCTCGAGCTCGACCGCGCGCGCACCGCGGTGGTGATGGTCTCCGATCACGGCGAGGCGTTCGGCGAGGGCGGACTCTACGAGCACCACGACATCCTCGAATGCCAGGTCCACATCCCGTTCGTCGTCCGGCCGCCGGGCGGAGCCGAGCCGCCGGGCCGTGTCGACACGCCGGTGACCAACGTCGACGTCGCGCCGACGGTGCTCGGGCTCGCCGGGCTCGCGCCGCTCGAGCACATGAACGGCGTCGACGTGCTGCGCGCGGAAGCTCTCGCGCCCGAGCGCGAGATCCTGGTCGAGGACCGCGACACCGGCGACCCGAACGAGGTCCGGCTCGCGCTCTACTCCGGCGGTTGGAAGTACGAGCAGCGCCGCAGGACCGTCGATGGGCGGGTCGTCGAGGTGAGGCGGCTGTACGAGCTCGCGACCGATCCGTCCGCCGAGCGCGACGTCGCCCAGGCGCACCCGGAGCGTGTCGCCGAGCTCGCCGGGCGCCTCGAAGCGCTGCGCAAGGCCTGGAACGCCGACGATTCCGCGAGCGGGCTCTCCGGCCCGGCGAACGCCGACGCGCTCCATGCGCTCGGTTATCTCGACAACTAGGCCCCGGCGGGCCGTCCTGGGCCGTTCGCGCGCGCTCCGCGCTTGCCGGGAGAGGCCGCGGACGGTACAACCTTCGCCCTTTCCGACTCGAAGCACCCCAGGGAGCGAAGAATGGCGCGTTCACGTACCAAGGTCATGGGCCCCACCAGCGGCCGCCTGCGCATCCGCAAGATGGGCATGAACTCCGGCAAGTGGCTCGCCAAGGGCCGCAACAAGAAGCCCAAGCGCGGCCGCAACGGCTGAGCTACTTCTCCGCCGCGACCGGATCGCCCTCGATCAGGTTGCCGATGCAGTCGATCAAGAGCCCGACCGTCTGGTCGGGCACTTTCGTGTCCGCGGCGTCGAAGCCGGACCGCTGGACGCACGCGATCACCGAGCGGCCGTCCGCGAGCACCACCCGCGTCGAGAGCGCGAAGACGCCGGGCTCGCTGCCGCCCTTGTAGCCGTGCGCGACGACGCCCGGCATCGGGTAGAGCGGTGCGCCGGCTGCGTAGAAGTCGAGGAAGAGCTTCGACGCGCCCGGTGAATGCAGCTCGCCGCGCTCGGCGGCCGCGACCAGCGCGACGACGTCGCGCGGTTTCGCGAACCACTCGATCTCGAAGTGCCGTTTCGCGCCGTACGTCGTCAGGCCGAAGCGCATGCCGAACACGTCGCGCGCTTTCTTCGGGTCGCCCTCGGCGAGCACTTGGTCGAGCTTCGCGAGCCACGCCCGGCGCTCGTCGATCGACGCGTCGCGCCACGCCACGGCGAGGTCGTCGAGCTTCTCCTTGCCGAAGACGCTCGCGTTCTGCGCCTTGGTCAGGCTCTTCGCCGCGAACATCTCGAGCGTCGAGAGGAACGGCTGCATGCGCGCGGGCTCGGTGAGGAAACAGCGCGCGAGCCCGGCCTCGACTTTCTCCCGGCCGAGCAGGAAGAGCAGGTGGTCCGCGGCGGTGTTGTCGCTGATCCGGATCATCTCGCGCGCGGCGTCGCGCAGCTTCACCTTGGTTCCCGCGGCGGCGTTCTGGAGCTCGCCGGACGGCAAGCTCTTCAGCTTCTCGTCGATCACGAGCTCGTCGTCGAGCGTGCGTTCGCCCGCGTCGACCGACCGCGCGAGCTCCGCGAGCACGTACAGCTTGAAGATCGAGCCCAGCGGCAGGAACGAACGCCCGTGCTCCAGCTCGATGCCGTCGACGCGCGCGTGTTCCGCGTCGTAGAGCGTCGCCGACAGCCCCCAATCGCCCTGCAGCGCCTCGAACTCGCGCGCCAGCTCCGCGCGGGCGATCCGCCGCGGCGCGCGCTTCAGCCACCAGCCGCTGACGTGCTCGCTCGCGTCGAGCGAGACGACCGTCAACCAGCGCGTGTGCTCCTGCTCGAGCAGGAACGTCCACGAACGGTGCGCGCCGCTTCGCGCGGCGTCGATCACGCTCGCTCGCACGTCGCCGCTGTCGCGCGCGAGCTCCAGCGTGCGCTCGATCGCCTTCTCCGGCAGCGCCGCTTTCATCTCCTCCGAGAACGCCTCGCGAAGGGCCGCGAGCGACGCGTCGGGCTTCTCGTCGATCCACGCGATCGCCTGCGCGACGAAGCGGTCGACGACGTCGGGAGCATCCAGCTCCGAGGTCGTCGGGGCTTGCACGAACAGCAGGCACGCGAGCGCGAGGTTCATGGGTCGTCGATCTTCACCAGGTGCTTCGGACAGGCCTTGTTCGCGCGCTTGCAGGGCTCGCACGACCAGTCGAGACCGGGGAGCCCGCGCTCGATCAGGCTCTTCGCGCGCGCGGTCGCCGCTTTCGCGATCCGGAGCTTCGCGTGCTGCTTGGCGAGCTCGCGGTAGGCGCGCGCCGCGTCGAGATACGCGCCGCGTCGCTCGAGCTCGCGCGCGTCGGCGTAGGCTTCGCCCGCGGCGAGCTCGGCGCGGTAGTCCGGTTGCTTCGCGAGTCCGTCGAGGAACGCGCGCACGTCGCCGGCGGCGGGATACGGCGGCTTCGCGGCGAGCACGCCGTCGAGCGTCTCGACCGCCTCGCGAACCGCGCCGCTCTCCGCGAGCGTCTTCGCGCGCTCGAGCCTCGCCGGCACGCGGCCCGCGAGCCAGGCGCGCCAACGCTCGGCCTCAGAGGCGTCGGCGTCGGCGAGCTCGGTCGCCTTCGCGAGCGCGGCCCAGGCCTTCTCGTGCTCGAACGCGAGCGCGAGATCGCGCACGCGCGCCAGCTTCGGCGCGAGCTTCGTCGGCTTGTGCGCGTCGGCGAGCGCGGCGTCGACCGCGCCGCCGGAAGTCCCGTAGTCGTCGCCGTAGACCAGCGTCCCGATCGGATCGATCACCGCCGCGTGCGGGAAGCCGTCGAGAGCCGCCGCGCGCTCGAACTCACGCGAGCCGAGCCGCGCGATCGGGAAGCGCGCGCGTTGCTCGCGGATCCAGCGCTCGATCGTCTCCGGATCTTCGTCGGCGAAGAGCCCGATCACGACCAGTCCCTTCGCCGCATCCGACTCCGCGCGCGACGAGAGCTCCGCCGCGAGGCCCTTGCACGGCTCCGACCACGTGCGCAACGCGACCGCGAGCACCGCTCGGCCGCGCAGCTCGGCGAGCGTCAGCGGTCGCGACGTGAACCACTCCGTCGCGTCGAGTTCCGGAGCCGGTCCGCCGACCTGACCCTGCGGCGCGACGAAGCACGTGAGCAAGACGGCGAGGAAGAGCATCGGGATGGGCGCGAGCGCGACGAGTATCGCACCAGGGCGGCCGAACGGCCACGCGCGGCTCGGCTCGCAGCGCGTCAGCCCTGCGGTGAGCATGCGCTCGCGGCGAGCCGACCGCGCGAAGCCGCGGAGCGCGCGCTCCGCGGTACGCCGGCACTGGGCGATTCGCCGGCGCTGCGCGCTGCGGCGGTGCTCACGCGTGAACGCGCGTGTACTCGAGCCACGCCCACCAGCCGCCCATCAGGAACGTGACCTCCGCGACCAACAGCAGGACCAGGAAGACGACTTCGAGGGTGCGCGAGACCGCGCTGCCGGCGCTGCTCTTCATCGGACGCTCCTGAACGGCTGGCCGTTCGCTGGGGACGAACGGGCATCCGCCCGGTGACGGGGCCGCGTGGGTAACTTGGCGGCACAGCGCGTTGCACGCCTGCTAAGTGCTCGCCGAGCAAGCACTTCGAGGGTTCCGTTCCGCGGGACCGCGGCTGCCTCAGGCGGGGGACAGCGGCGTCGCTTGCCACGCGCCGAAGTGATCGGCGCCGGACTCGGTCGCGACGACGATGTCCTCGAGGCGGACGCCATACTCGCCGAGCACGTAGATGCCGGGCTCGTTCGACAGCGTCATCCCGGGCTCCAGCGGCACCTCGCTGCCGCCGTCGAAGTACGGAGCCTCGTGACCCTCCATGCCGATGCCGTGGCCGAGCCGATGGGTCAGCGCCTGGTAGCCCGAGCCGAACCCCGCGCGCTCGATCGCCTCGCGCGCGGCGCGATCGACGTCGGCGCAGTGCACTCCAGGGCGGATCGCCTCGAACGCGCGCTGTTGCGCATCGCGGACGGTCGCCCACGCGCGCGCCTCGCGCTGCGGCAGCTGGCCGGCGGGGCACCACGTGCGCGTCGTGTCCGACTGGTAGCCGTGCAGCGTCCCGCCGGTGTCGATCAGCACGAACTGGTCGCGGCCGAGCTCGGCGCTCTTGTCCTCGCCGTGCGGGTACGCCGCCTGCGCGCCGACCAGCGTCAGGTCCCACGGATTGGTCAGGCCGACGCGTCGGTGGGCGTGTTGGACGAGCTCGCTGATCTGTTTCGCGGTCTGGCCGGGCCGGACGTGCTCCGCGACGGCGACCAGCGACGTTTGCGTCAGCTCGCTCGCGCGCCGCAGGATCGCGAGCTCGTGAGCGTCCTTGACGCCGCGCAACCTGCCGACGATGCGATCGCCGAGGACGACGCGCTCGCGCCCGAACGCGGCGGCGACGCCGTCGGCGACGAAGAAGCGCGCGGCCGGATCGATCGCGATGCGCTCGACGCGTCGACGCGCGAGCTCCGCGGCGAGCGGCTTCCACGCGTACTCGTGCTCCTGCCACGCGAGCACGTCCTCGCCGAGCAACGGATCGTGACGCAGCTTGAGCCGCGCCTTCTCCGCCTCGAACGCGGGCGACACCCAGAAGTGCGAGCCGTCGGCGAGCACGACCAGCGCGAAGAGGCGCTCGCTCGGCCACCACGAGATGCCCGAGAGGTAGCCGAACGTCGCGCCGCCTTCGATCAGCAGCGCATCGACGCCGGCTTCCGCGCACAACGCCGCCGCGCGTCGGCGCCGCGCCGCGCGTTCGTCGGGTCGGATCGGTTCGACGGTGTCGGCGCCGCTCTTCAGGTTGGCGAAGAGCTCGTCGAGCTCCGCGGCGCGGTCGGCTGCGAGCGCGCGCTCGCGCGTGACGTTCGCGGAGTGGCAGGCGAGCGACGCGGCACCGAGCGCTCCGGCGCCGTAGGCCAAGAGCTCGCGTCGCGCGGGCCGCTTCTCGTCTCGTGCGTGCATCGGCTTCAAGGTTCCCCGAGGTGTTGCTTCATCAGTCGCTCGATCCGGCGGTACTCGTCGACCCAGTGTCGGCCGTCGGTGAACGCGTGATCTTGGCTCGGATAGAGCATCGCGTCGAACTCCTTCCCGAGATCGATCAGGCGCTCGATCAAGCGGATCGAGTCCTGCGCGAAGACGTTGGAGTCCTGCATGCCGTGCAGGATCAGCAGCGGATCGCGCAGTCCTTCGGCGAGATCGATCGGCGAGCAGCGCTCGTAGACCTCCTCGTTCTCCGAAGGCCGGCCGAGACGCGGTTGCGTGTACGACGGGTGGTAGCTCCGCCAGTCGGTCACCGAGCGCAGCGCGGCGCCGCAGCGCCACTTGCCGGGCTCGGTGAAGAGCGCCATCAACGTCAAGAAGCCGCCGTACGAGCCGCCGTAGCAGCCGACGCGCGCGGAGTCGATCACGCCGCGATCCGCGAGCTCGTCGAGCACCGCGTGGAGATCCTGGAGCTCGAGCTCGCCGAGCCGCAGGTGCACGTCGGCGCGGAAGCGCCGCCCGTAGCCCGAGCTGCCGCGGTAATCGACGTCGACGACGACGTAACCCTGCTCGGCGAGGCGAGAGTGGAACGTCAGGTTCGGCTCGTACTCGGTCATCGAGTCGGTGACGTTCTGCAGGTAGCCCGCGCCGTGGATGAAGACGACGCACGGCCGGGCGCGGTCCGGGTGCGCGACCGACGTCGAACGCGGCAGGTAGACGTGGCTCCACACCCGCGAGCCGTCGCGCGACGTCGCGGTGAAGACCTCGGGGAGGATGCGCGGACTCTCGACGAACGCGCGAGGCGCGGTGTCGCTGAGCTGCACGGCGTGCGCGTGCTCGGAGAGCTCGACCGACCAGATCTCCGCCGGATGGCCGAGCGTGTGTCGCCGGAACGTCGCGCGCGTGCCTTCCTCGGCGAGCGACAGCGCGCTCAGGAACCCCGTCGGCGTCGGGACGAGGAACGAACTCGCGCCCGCGTCGCCGCGCACCATCGCCGCGTTGCAGAAACCGAGCACGCGCCGCGTCGGGTCGCCGTCGCTCGCCAGGAACGCGAGCGAGCCGTCGCGCGCGACGTCGAACGCGTCGACCTCGCCCCGCACGCTGGTCAATTGGCGCAGCACGCCGGTCGCGGGGTCGAGAGAAAAAAGTTGGCAGCGCCCCGGCGTGGACGAGCGCGGCGTCGCCTCGGAGCCGACGATCACGCGCGTACCGTCGCCGCTCCAGCGCGCGCCGACCGACGGGCCGTCGTACCAGGCGTCGTCGTGGTCGCTGAAGAGCAACGCGGCGCCCGCGTCGGTCCACCGCCACACCTCGAACGTCTTCCAGTCCTCGCTGGTGCGCGTGAAGACGTACAGCGCGCCGTGCGCCGGATCCTTCGACCACCCGAGGTGGTGGGTCATGCGCATCGGACCGCCGGGGAGCTCCAGCGGATGCGCCTTGCCGTCCGCGGTGCTCCACACCAGCAGCTCGCGAGGCGGGAAGCGGTCTTCCGCCCGATCGCGCCGTGCTTCGTGGGTGCTGACGCGCGTCGAGAGGTAGTCGGGGATCAGTTGGCGCGGCTGCTCGTCGACGCGCTCGACCTTCTCCGCCAGCACGAACCGACCGTCGGGCGAGAGGCTGACGTCCTCGCGCTCGGCGAGGTCGGCGAAGCCCTCGAGCTCGACCGCGCGATGCTCGCGCACGAACAGGATCTGGCCCTTGCGCCGCGGCGGCGCGGCCGTAGGCGGCGAGTCGCCGTCGGGGACGACCGCGCTCGCCTCGAGCTCGAACGCGGCGCGCGCGGAGAACGCTACCGAGCGATCGCGCGCGAGCTCGACGTCGCCGGTCGCCTGCTCGAGCTCGGCGGTCAGGCAGCGCGCCTCGGAGAGCGGGCGTTCGGCGAGCGCGTCGAGATCGTGCGCGATCGCGAACGCGTACGTCTCCTTGCCGTTGTCGACGACGAGCTCGGAGTCGTCGTCGGAGAAGCGCAGCGAGGCGACGCGCTCGAGCCGCGGCGCGTCGGGCTCGGCTTCCTTCGGCGGATCGACGTAGATGCGGCGCGCGCGCCAATGCGCGACGCCGGTCGCGTCGCTCGGCGCGTCGGCGATCCAGAGCTCGGTGTCGCGCGCGAGCGCGAGCCGATGGCCGCGCTTGCTCCACTCGCGCGGCGGCACGCGCGCTTTCTCCGCGGGCTCGGTCGTCGGTGCGAGCAACGCGAAGAGAGCGCGCGCGGACTCGCCGACGCCCTCGCCGACCACCGCGCGATCGGTGCGCACGAAGCGCGACGCGTCGCCGTCCTCGAAGGCGCGCGAGCCGTCGGGCTTGGTGACCAGAGGCGACCAGCGCACGAACGCCCACCGACCGTCCGCGGACAGCGACTCGAGGCTGGGCGGCCGTCCCTGGGGACCGGGCAGGAAGAAAATGTCCTCGAGCGTCGGCAGCGCGGCGGCGGCGGTCGCGCTCGACCCGCTTTCGGGAGCGCGGCAGCCGAGCCCGAAGGGCGCGAACGCGAGCGCCGCGAGCAGGCCGAGGCGCGCGAGCGCCGTCGGGACGGCGGACCGGGCCGACGCGCGGGGCACGCGATGCGGGATGGGGGCGTCCGGCATGGGACCAAGAGGCTACGGCTTCGCGCGGGACCGCGAAACGCCCCTTGCGTGCCTCTTTCCGAGCGCGGCGGTCGCTAAGGGTGCGAGCCGGTCGCTCCCGATAAGCAGCGCATGCAGGAGCAGGAGCTCGACGAAGCTGCACGCACGCCCGCCGCCGACGCGCGCGGAGCGTCCGCGGCGGCTCCGGGGTCCGCGCTGCCGACGCGCGCGCCAGCCAAGACGCGGGAGACGAGCGACGGGCTCGCGGGGAACGCCGGGCGGCTCTCGACGCTGTTCGCGGTGCCGCCGCACGCCGCGCGCACCCCGGAGCCCGAGGGGCTCTTCCTCGATCCGCCGACGCTCGGCGTCGCGGAGCGCGCGTCGGCCGAGCCGCGCTACAACCTGCTCCAGCGCGCGGTGCGCCGCGTGCGCGGGCTCTTCCAGGCGCGCATCAGCATCGCGTTCCTCGTGCAGGCGTCGCTCGCGTTCACCGTCGCGCATTTCCTCTTGTTCAACCTGTCGGTGGTGCGCGGGAGCTCGATGCAGCCAGGCATCCACGACGGCGATCGCATCGTGATCGATCCGTTCGCGTACCTGTTCGGCCAGGTCGAGCGCGGCGATGTGGTGGTGCTCAAGTACCCGCTCGATCCGAGCGTCGACTACATCAAGCGCGTGATCGGCCTGCCCGGCGACGAGGTCGTGATCGAGTCCGGAGTCGTCTGGGTCAACGGCGTCGCGCTGGACGAACCGTACGTCTCCGATGCCGATCCGCTCTCGCGCTCGGCGACGCGCGTCAAGCCGGCGCACTTCTTCGTGCTCGGCGACAACCGCCCGCGTTCGTCGGACAGCCGCGACTTCGGCCAGGTGCCCGCCGAGTACGTGCGCGGCCGCGTCGAGGTGCGCTTGTGGCCCTTCGACCGCGCCGGCGCGGTGCGCTGAGAGAGCCCGCGGCGCGCGTCGCGACCGGAGTGGCTCGCCGCGACTAGCCGCGCCCCCCGGGGCTCTCGAGCGTGCGTCGTCCGCCGCCGAGCGCCAGGCTGTAGCCGAGCACCGGAACCCAGATGGCGCACAGCAACGCGCTGCCGAGCGCGAGCAGCGCGGAGGTGTGCTCGCCTTCTTGGAAGGCTCTCGCGGCGAACGCGAGAGCGAAACAGCCGCCGATCGCGAGCACGAAGATCGCGCACCAGTACACGCCCGGCGAGCGACGTCGGCGGCCTCGCACGACGTTCCAGAGGAACCACGCGAGCGGGACGACGTGGAAGGAGTGCTGCGCGACCGAGACGAATCGGGCCCAACGCGTGTCGCTCCGAGCGCCGAGCACGAGCTCGACGCCGAGCGCGGCGAGCAGCACGCCGACCAGCACGAGCGCGATCCAGTCGATGACCACCAGTTGTCGCGGCGTCCGCGGACGCTCGCCGTCGGCGGCGACGGTCGGCGGGTCGTTCGAGGGCTCGGCGGTCATCGTGGGAGCGGGAAGCGGGCGGTCAGGGTTCCAACGTACGTCGCTCGCGAAGCGAACGGACGGCGCTCGAACGCGCTAGCCCGGCGCCGCGACGGCGGCGGGTCGGCTCGCGAGGCGCTTGCGCCGCAGCTCGCGGCGTTCGAAGTGCGCGAAGTAGAGCGCGACGTCGGGTCGGCGCAGCAGGCGCGCGAGCCAGAGACCGAGCGCGAGGCCGGCGCTCGCGAACACGAGGCCCACCAGCGTTCGCGCGTCGAGTCCCGAGCCCGCGCGAGCTCCGGCGAGCAGCGCCGCGCCGCACAGGGCTACGTACAGCGCGCCGAGACCGATCGCGAGGCCGCACAGACCAGTGTACGCGCCGCGCGAGCGACCGCGGCCGCGCGAGAGCGGACGGAGATCCTTCAGCGCGGCGAACAGGCAGATCGACGCGAGGAGGAGCTCCGGAGACGCGCGTCCGCGCAGCCACTGCGCGAGCAAGAAGCTCGCGAGCCCGAGCTGAAACGCGACCGAGAACCAACCGAAGACGAGCAGCTCGCTCGGGACGCGCGGCGCCCGACCCGTCCAGGTCGCGAGGCGCGGCGGGTGTGAGCTCGAAATCGCTCGCATGCGCCTGCGAGTCTAGAGCGACCGCTCCGATCCGGCCATCCGTCGGCGGGCCCGTCCGCGATCCACCGCGCGCCGCACGCCCGGCTCGGTGGGCAACGGCGCGGCTGCGCGATGAGCCCCTCGAACGCGATCCGTCGGGCTCGGCGCGCTCGCGGATCGCCGAGGCGCTCGGCGTTGTTAGGCTGGCCGCGTGCAAGAGAAAGTCGCGTTGGTCACCGGCGGCGCCCGCGGGCTCGGGCTCGCCGTCGCGCGCGAGCTCGCCCGACGCGGCGACGAGGTCTACGTCGCCTGGCGCAGCGAGAACGAGAGCTCGCGCGCGGCCCAGGCCGAGTTCGGCGCGAACGCGTTGCGCTGCGATTGCGAGCACGAGCCGGACGTCGTCGGCTTGATCGAGACGCTGATCGCGCGCGAAGGCCGGCTCGACACCGTCGTGCACGCCGTCGGCGAGTACGAGAGCGGTCCGCTCGCCGAGTGCGCGCCCGCGACGCTGCGCCGACTGTTGTCGAACAACGTCGAGAGCGCGTTCCTGGTCGCTCGCGCCGCTCGCGCCGCGCTACGCGCGTCGAAGGGCTCGCTGGTCTTCTTCGGTTGCACCGGGCTCGAAGGCCTGCGCGCGAAGCGCGAGATGGCGGCGTACGCGGCCGCCAAGTCGGCGCTGATCGTGCTCGCGCGGTCGCTCGCCGCCGAAGAAGGGCGCCACGGAGTGCGCGTCAACGTCGTTTCGCCGGGCGTGATCCCGCATCCGCACGCGGCCGACGAGACGTTCGACCCCAAGCTCGCGGCGAAGGTGCCGCTCGGTCGTTTCGGCACGCCCGAGGAGATCGCGGCGGCGGTCGCTTGGCTCGTCTCCGACGAAGCCGGCTACGTCACCGGCGCCAACCTCGAGGTCGGCGGCGGCTTCACGCCTTGATCGGGGCGGGGCGCGCGACGCGCGTCGCGAGCTCGCCGATCCCTTGCACGCTGCAGACCACTTCGTCGCCGTCGGCGAGCGGTCCGACGCCCGAAGGCGTGCCCATCAAGATCAGGTCGAGCGGCGCGAGCGTCAGGTGGCTCGAGACGAACTCGAGCGCGTGCGCGACGTCGACGACGAAGTCCTTGGTCGACGCGCTCTGACGCACGACGCCGTTGACGCGCGCCTCGACGCGCGCGTCGGCGAGGTCGAAGAAGTCTCGCGGCACGAAGCAAGGTCCGAGCGGACACGCGCCGTCGAAGTTCTTCGCGCGGAACCAAGGGTACTTCTTCTCGCGGTCGGCGCCCTGCAACGAGCGCAGCGTCAGGTCGTTCGCGACCGTGTAGCCGCCGACGTGCTCGAGCGCGCGCGCCGCCGGGATCGACTTGCCGCCTTTCGAGACGACGACGCAGAGCTCGGCCTCGTGGTCGAAGCGCGCCGCGTACCACGCCGGCGGCGCGACGATCGCGCGGTGGGGGACCAGCGTCTCCGGCAGCTTGTTGAAGAAGAGCGGTTCCTCGGGGACCTGCTCGCCGAACTCGGCGGCGTGCTCGCGGAAGTTCTTCCCGAGCGCGAGGATCTTGCCGACCTGCGCGGGATCGACCGGCACCGCGACGTCGCGCGCTCCAGGCGCGGCGCACTCGCGCAGCGCGCCGGACGCGAGCACGCGCTCGAGCTTCGAGCGCTCGAAGAAGCCTCGCGCGAAGAGCGACGCGAGGTCGGCTCCGAGCGCGGGCTCGTGCTCCGCGAGCCACGCCGAGAGGTCGTGGGCGCGTCCGTCCGCTTCGAGCACCCACCGCGTCGTCGCTCCGGCGACGACGCGGAACACCCGCACGCTCTTGGCTGCCATTTCGCGTCCGGTCAGTTCGCGTTCGGCAACGCCGAGTCGAGCGCGAGCAGCGCGTAGGACGTCGCGAGCAACGGATTGCCCTCGAACCAGCGCGGCGAGTTCTGGTTGAGCCAGGACTTGTCGACCTTGCTCTGCATCGAAACCAGCCGGCCGCAGAGCTCCGCGCGCCAGTTGCGGGTCTTGCCCGCGCCGTCGACCAGGGTGTCGGTGCCCATCGTGTCGAGAGCGCGCGCCATCGTGTGGAAGTAGTAGAAGAGCCCCTGGTACGCCGCGGTCGGATCCGGCCCGGCGACGAAGCCCGGGTTGACGTCGAGCGTGTAGTTCTTCTGGCACCAATCGAACGCCGCCTGCACGCGCGGATCGTCCTTCGAGATCCCGGCGAAGATCATGCACTTCAACAGCGCGTAGGTCATCGAGCCGTACGAGCGCGGGATCTTGCGGCCGTCGGGGAGCTCGACGAAGCCCGCCTTCGAATCGCCCGGCGCGTAACCGGAGCCGCCGTCGTCGCCCGCGACGATCGTGAGCTCGCCGTCGACGATCTTGACGTCGCTCGACTCCGACCGGTTCTGACAGCGCTGCAGGAAGCGGATCGCCTTCTGGAACGTCGGGTCGCTCTCGGCGAGACCGGCGTCGTGCAGCGCTTCGAGCGCCATCTGCAGGTTGGAGAGGTCCGGACGTTCGGTCGAGCCGTACCCGATGCCGCCGTAGTAGCGATCGCCTTCGCTGTAGCCTTCGCCTTCGTCCATCTGCAGCGTCTGCAGGAACGCGCGCGCCTTGCCGATCGCTTGCTCGTGCTGCGCTCGGCCGGCGCGCGAGAGCGCCATGATCGACGCGCTGGTGACGTAGTTCGCGAGCTTGCCGTCGTGGATCGAGCCGTCGGGCTTCTGCAAGGACAGCAGCCACTTCAGCCCGCCGTCGATCGACGCTTGCACCGCGGGATCGCGCGGCTCGGGCGCGACCAGCAGCGCGGCGACGCACATCGCGGTGATGCCGGCGTCGGGCGAGCCCGGCGCGCCGAACTTGCCGTCGGGTCCGGTCGAGGCGAGGAACTTCGCGCCCGAGCGGATCGCTTCGAGCGCCGCGGCGCGGTCCGCGGGCGCGAACGGCGGCAGCGCGTTCGCCGGCTTCGGCTCGGGCTTCTTGCGGTTCTTCGCGAGCACGCGCTCGCAACCGGAGAGCGTGACGATCGCCTGCGCGGTCTCGATCACCTTGCCGCGCGGGCCTTCGAAGAGCTTGTCGGCGCCGCGCTTGGCGAGGAGTTGCGCGGCGAGCGCGGTCGCCTTCTCCGCGGACTCGGGCTCGCTCTCCGCGTCCCAACCCGGACCCTTGAGGCCGGCCTTGCCGAGGTGCTCGAGCGTCTTCGCGAGCGGCTTCTGCACGCTGGCGTCGGCGAGCACGGTCAGCGCTGCGGCGGCGAGGCGCGTTTCTTCCGCGCGCGCTTCGCCGGCGGCGTTCGCGTCGGCGATCGAGCCGTCGGCCGCCTGCTTCGACACCAGGAACTCCATCGCGCGTCGGACCCACGGTCCGTCGCCGGCGCGATAGCGATCGGGACATTCGGCGAACGCGCGCAGCGCCCACGCGGTGCCGGCGACGCCGCCGCCGTACGCGCCGGTGACCGGGTCCTGGGTCGCGCGCAGGGCGCGGACGCTGGCTTGGATCTCGCTCGCGACGTTGAGCTCACCGCCTTGGGCGGCGACGCGGGCGACGAGGAGGACGGCCAGGGTGACGAGCGCGCCGAGCGCGCGAAGAGGGTGCAGGAGCATGCCGAGATCGTAGTCAGTAGGGGCCGGAGTGCGAGCGCTCGGCGCGGAACGCACCGCACGGCCGGCGGTTTACCGCGCGCACGCTCGTTCCATCCGGATCCGGGGGCTAGCCTCCCTGGCGCGACGACGGTACCGACGTGGCCGGACGATTCGAATCCGCTCTGACGGCGATCTTCACCGAGCGACCGCTGCCCGGCCGGGTCAAGGTGCACCTGCACCCCGTGCTCGGACCGTGGCTCGCGTCCGAGCTCGCGCAGGCGTTGTTGGACGACGTCGTCGCGCGCTGTCGCGCGGGCTCGCGGAAGTTCGACACCGCGCTCTGTGTCGACGACGCCGCGGACCTCGCGTGGTGCGAGGAGCGCTATCCCGGGCTCGCGCGGTACGCCGCTCCGCGCGGGGTCGAGCTCGGCGAGCGTTTGGCGAGCTTCTTCGCGGCCGAATGGGCGGAGCGGCCGCGGCAGAGCACGGTCGCGCTGGTCGCCGACGCGCCACTGCTCGAGACCGACACGATCGTCGCCGCGCACCGCGCGCTGCGGCGCGGCGCGGAGTTGGTCGCCGTGCCCGACGAGCACGGCGGCTTCGCGTTGCTCGGGCTCTCGCGCGAGGTCCCGGGGCTCTTCGAAGGCGTGGCGCCGGGAGCCGAAGACGTGCTCGCGCGGACGCTCGCGATCGCGCGCGAGCACGGGATCGCCTGCACGGAGCTCGCGCCGAGCTTCGGCGTCGACTCGCCGGACGACCTCGAGCGGCTGTGCGTGACGTTGGAGCATCGGCTCGCGCAGAGCGAGCCCGTTCCGCTCGCGGTCGCGACGCTGTTCGACGCGTGGGGCCTGCTCCCCAGAGCGTAGCGGGTTCTTCGAAGCACGACGTAGAGCACTGCGCGCCTTTCCGTGTTCAGGTGGCTCTTGTGCGCGGCAATCTCTGCGGCGCAGGAGGTACGGACCATGCTCGACGTCAACAAGATCAAAGCCCGCGACCTGATGCGCCATCACGTCGTTCAGCTCACCTCTGGGATGCAGATCGTCGACGCGTTGCGCGTCTTCGAGGAAGCGAAGATTTCGGGCGCGCCGGTCACGGACTCGTCGGGCGCGCTGGTCGGCGTGCTCTCGCTCAAGGACGTCGCTCGGCCGGAGCGTATGCGCGCCGCGAAAGCACCCGAGGAGAATCCGGGCAGCGCGTGGAACGCCTACAACGAGGACGAGTTCGACGAGGACGAGATCCTCGCGATGGACGAGTACCAAGGCGACAACGAACAAGGCGAGACCGTCGGCGACTGGATGAATCCCGAAGTCGTCGCGGTCACGCCGGACGCGAGCTTGAAGCTCGTGTGCGAAACCCTGGTGGACCACGGGGTCCATCGGGTGCTGGTGGTTGAGAAGGGACGCCTGGTCGGAATCCTGACGACCAGCGACGTCGTCCGCTACTTGGCGCGCGTCGGCTGACCGCGTCGGTCTCGGTGCCCGGCTCCGGCCTCCGCACGGCGGAGGACGCTGCCGGGCATCGTGCTGTCGATGGCGCGCGTCCCGCGCTCTCAGCGTTTCGGCGCGAGCTTGACCG
Organism: Planctomycetota bacterium; assembly: GCA_020847695.1. Taxonomy (GTDB): domain Bacteria; phylum Planctomycetota; class UBA1135; order UBA1135; genus JACRIN01. The sequence continues at coordinate 6,008 of JADLBP010000210.1, read as the reverse complement.
CGGTGCCGTAGGCCATGAACTCGGCCGCGGCGGTGGAGATCTCGCTCGACGCGAAGCGGACGCCGACGACCGCGTCCGCACCCTGCGCGCGCGCTTCGGCGAGCATGCGATCGAGCGCTTGCTCGCGCGTCTCCGCGAGCAGCTTGGTGTACTCGTGCACTTCGCCGCCGAAGAACTGCTTGAACACCGCGGCGACGACGCGCAGCGCGTGCCTGGAGCGCACCGTGTTGCCGCGCACCAGCCCGAGCGTCTCGACGATCTCGCGGCCGGGGATCAGGTCGGTGGTGACGACGATCATCGTTCGATGTCCCGGTAGGGGTCGAGGTGCAGCGTCGCGAGCCGCGCGCGCAGCGTGAAGCCGCCGACGAGCACGACGCCGAGGCCGACCGCGGCGAGCGCGAGCTTCGCGGCGAGGTCGAGGTCGCTGACCGCGACCGTCCAACCCGTCCACGCGAGCAGCGCGAGCGCGCCGACCAGCAGCAGGGTCCAACCGAGCCCGAGCCCGCCGCGCTGCAGCGTGTCCTGCGACAGGCGCTTCCACTCGAAGTCCGCGGGCTCCGGTCCGGCCGCGCTGCGCGCCAGGACGTCGAGCCGCAGGTGCTCGGCGACCTCGCGCACCAGCGCGGGCTCGTTCGCGAGCCGCGCCTCGAAGTCACGCCGCGCGGCGGCACCGAGCTCGCCGTCCGCGTAGGCCATCGCCAACAGCTCGTCGGCGCTCGGTTCGCGTTCCTCGGGGCTCATCCGCCGCCTCCGCGTCCTGCATGGATGCCGAAATCCGTTTCCAGGTGGTGCCCGAGCTCGCGCGCCAACCGGCGACGCGCGTGGAAGAGCCGGGACATCACCGTGCCGATCGGGATCGCGAGCTGGTCCGCGATCGCCTGATACGAGAGTTCCTCGAAGTGCCGCAGCGCCAGGATCTCCTGATCGCGCGCGCCGAGCTTCTTGTACGCGCCCCAGAAGAGCTGCTTGCGCTCGTCGCGCTCCGCGGGCTCGCTCGGCGGAGCGGAGTCGTCGGCGATCTCCCAGTCGGTCGGCGCGTCGTCCTCCGCGCCCGCGAGCTCGCTCGCCGCCTTCGCCTTGACGACGCCCTTGGTGCGCAGGTGGCTGAAGCACGTGTTGCGCAGGATCCGATGGAACCACGGCAGGAAGGGCTCGCCCTCCTTGAACGTCTCGCGCGCCTTGTAGGTCTTCAGGAACGCTTCCTGGGCGAGCTCGAGCGCGTCGTCGCGCGAGCCGACCCAGCCCTGCGCGACCCGGAAGGCCCGGCCTCGCAGCTGCTCGACGAGTTCGTCGAACGCCTGCCGGTCTCCGCGTTTGGTGCGCAGCATCAATTCGGTCGCGAGGGGCGCCATCGGGTCGGCGCCGTACTCGCTCCCGGCGAGCTTGTTCAACGGGTCTTCGGGCGGACGCGGATTCAACGGGTGGACTCCAGCGCCGTGCAGAGGAGCGCCCGCGCGGCCCGACGGCAAGCCCCGGCCGGCCCGAGGCGCTCGCGCGCGAGCTCGAGCCCTCCGCGGCAGGTCTCCCGCCACGCGGGATCGACCAGCGCGCGACGCACCGCCGCGGCGACCTCCGCGCGCGGTCCATCGCCGACGAAACAGAACTCCGGGCAGACCTCGCGGGCGGCGAGCAGATTGATCGACGCGAAGTACGGCGCGGTCAGGAAGCGCCGCGACATCCAGATCTCGCGGCGGTGTGCGAGCCGGTAGATCACGACCGTCGGCAAGCGGTGGTGCAGCAGGTCGAGCAGCGCGGTGCCGGAGACCGAGAACGCGGCCTTCGCGCGGCCGAGCGAGCCGTGCAGGTCGCCGAGCTCGACGCGGACGCGCGGCGCGAGCTCCGGCGTCGCCACGAGCGCGTCGCGGACCAACGCTTCGATCCGCGGGCCGAGCTCACGTCGTTCGTGCGGCACGATCACGACGAGCTCGGGATCGGCTCGCAGGTGCTCGACGACGATCGACAACATCCACGGCAGGTTGCGCGCGAGCACGCCTTCGCGGCTGCCCGGCAGGAGCGCCAGCGCGCGTCGCTCCGGCGCGGCGAACGGCGGCACGCGCTCGGGCAACGCGTCGAGCAACGGATGGCCGACGTGACGACAGCGCACGCCGCGCCGATCGAACCACGCTTTCTCGAACGGCAGGATCGACAGCGACAGGTCGACCGCGTCGCGGTAGCCGTCGACCCGCCACGGCGCCCAACCCCAGTACTGAGGCGTGACGAAGTGCACGACGCGCACGCCCTGGCGCCGCGCCATCCGGCCGAACGGCACGTGCAGCGCCGGCGAATCGACGAGCACGGCGACGTCCGCGCGGCGCGCCGCGAGCTCGCGCAGTCCGCCGGCGAGCAGCCGCAGGTAGAACGGCAGCGCGTGCACGACGTCGAAGCCCATCGCGGCGCGCTCGACGGGATTGCCGACGAGCTCCACGCCCTGGTCGGCGAGCGCGCGGCCGCCGAAGCCGAAGAAGCGCGCGGGCGGGGCGCCGAGCTCGGCGAGCTCCGCGCGCAGCGCGCGCACCAAGTTGACCGCGTGGATCTCGCCGGAGACCTCGGCGCACGACACGAAGATCGAGAGCTCGCGCGTCGGCGGCGCGGCGGGCGAGTCCTCGACCCGCGCCGGCTCGGCGAGCAGCGCGCGGAGCTCGCGCACGCGCTCTGCGTGCTCGCCCCGATAGCGCAGCGCGCGCGCCGGCAACGCCGCGAGGTCGAAGAGCGCTCGCGCGAATTCTCGGGCGACCGCCCTGCGCGGCCGCGGAGGCCCGGCGGGCGCGCGCGCGGGCGAGCTGGGCGGTCGCGCGGGCGAAGCGTGGAGAGAGCTCAAGACGCCACAAGGTACGGATCGGCGGACGCGATGGGGAGGGCGCGCCGCTTCTCGTTGGGTGCGCGCGCGGCGGTGACTAGAATCCCGCGATGGCCGGCATCGTCGGATGGTTCCTGTTGATCTTCGGAGCGATGTTCGTGCTCTCGTGGATCCCCGGCATCGGCGGGCTCTTCCACGGCTTCTGGGGCTTCTGGCTCGCCGCGTTGGTCGTCAGCGCGGTCGGCTCGGTGGTGACCCGGCGCCTGGTCGAACGCCGCCGCTTCGAGAACCAGAAACGTGCGCTCGTCGGCGTCGACAGCGGCCACAACCAAGGCAAGCTCGGCGCGCTGTTGCTCGCGCACGGCCGCGCACGCGCCGCGCAGGAGCCGCTCGAGCGCGCGGTCGCCGCGGAGCCCGGCTCGCCGGAGTGGCGCTATCGTCTCGGGCTCGCGCGACTCGGCGCCGGGCGCGCGAAGGAAGCCGAGCAGGCGCTCGCGAGCGCCGAAGCGATCGACGAGGAGTACGCGTACGGCGACCTGCAGCTGCGGCTCGCCGAGGTGCGCACGAAGCTCGGCGAGTTCGACGCCGCGCGCGCGGCGCTCGACAAGTTCGATCGCAACCACGGGCCGAGCCCCGAGAGCGCGTACCGGCGCGGATTGGTCGAGCGCGCGTCGGGCCGCAGCGAGCTCTCTCGCGCGGCTTTCGCGCAGGTCGGCGTGCTCGCCGAACGCGGCGCGCAGTTCCAGCGCGGCAAGAACCGCAAATGGACGTGGCTCGCGGCGCTTCGCCGTCTCGTCTGAACGCGGCGCCGAAGTTCCGGTCCGACCAAGTCGGCGCCCCGGCGGTCGAACCGCCGGGGCGCCTCAACAGACCTCGATCCGGACAGCGATCGTCCACCTCGAGATGGCTCACCGATACTCGCACTGCGCGTTGGTGTAGTGCGCGAGGCCCGCGAGTCGGATGACCGCTTGCATGACGAAGTGCTGATCCGACGTGCCTTCGACGTCCGTCACCGTCAGCGGGCCACCGAAGGGAGCCTTGTCGAACAGGCAGTACTGGTACGGCAGCCCGGACTGGACGTTCACGTCGGTGTTGATCACCGGGCTCACCGATCCGCCCCACGGCATCGGTCCGAACGGCGCCCCGAAGTTGATGTAGCGGGTGGAGAAGCCCGGAGGCAGCGCCACGCTGAACGGAACGGCCAGGGCGCCGACGGGGATCGTCCATGCGTCGTGCGCTTTCGCGGGCGCGACCGGCGGGCAGGGTGCGGATGGATTGGTGATGGCGTTGGCGCCGTTCGCGCTCAGCGTCGCCGTCGAGTTCGCGAACATCGTGGCGATGACGAACCAGCGATCGGCGCTCGGCCCGTGTTTGACCGCGGTCAGCGGCCCGTGAGTCACATTGTGGCTCGCGTCGTCGTTCGAGTACGTTCCGCACGCGATCAAGGAATGGAACTCGTCGAAACCGATGTCGACATGGGCACCAGCGATGCGGACGTTGCCGTGATACTCCATGTCCCAGTCGTACGAGTCGTAATCGGTGTCGATGCCTTGCGGCCCCGCGAGTCGTCGATACACAGTTCCGTTCTTCGCTTGGAGTTCGAACACGTTGCCGCCGACGTTGAGCGGCTCTTGCCCCTGATCGATCATCGACGAGCCCGGCATCAGCCGGAAGTCGCGGTGCGACCCGAGAGTCGCGGGCTGCTTCATCGCGAGGAATTCACCGACGAACGCGGGATCGTTGGCGATGCTGCCGGAGACCGGGGTGAGGTCCACCTTGGGCGTCGGCACGCCCGCACCCGCGGCGATTCCGGAGAAGAGCATCGGCGACGGGGATTGCCCCCCGACGCCCGTCAGCGGGAACGCATTCGTCGAGACGCTGGCGCCCCCCGTCGTCATCGCGGACGTGTCCCCGTCGTCGAGTCCCAGCATCACGACTTGACTGCCTTGGGACGGGAGGATCCGGAACAAGTTGTTCTGCACGTTCGGATCGTTGACACCACGCAGCGTCGGGTCGCAATCGTGATCCGTACCGCTGGTGTCGTAGCAGCGCGGGTCGTTCACGTCGACGACGCCAACCGCGTCCGTGAGCGCCGTCGTGTCGAGGCGCTGGCCGGTGGTGGAGTAGTTCGTGTAACCGAAGAGGAACGTGTTGTTCAGGATGTGCGGCCTCTTGAGCGGGTAGTACCCCGCGCACTCTGTTCCAGGCGTGCCGTCGTAGAGGCTGAGCCACGTGCTGACGAGCAGATACCCAATCTGCGCCGGACCATCCTTGACGTCGGTCGCGAGGTCGAACAGACAATTCGAAACGGTCATCGACCCTTCTGCTTCCAGCGGCGCGTAGATCTGGACGTCGCCGCCTTGGAAAGTGAATCCGTCGATGAAGTCGAATGCGTTGACCCAACCGCGCGCGTCCACGAGCACACGCTTGTCGAGGTACTGTCCACACGTGGTGGCGTCCGGCCAGAACACGCTCATCGTGCTCATGTCCTGCGCTTGGCGGATGACGCAACGACGGGCGCCCACGCCTTGGAGGCTAACGCCGTAGTGCATTTGGAGCGGTGCCGAGATCTCGTACACGCCTGGATTCGCGACGACGATGTCGCCGAAACTGCACGCATTGATCGCGGCCTGGAGCGTCCGGAAAGGCTGTGTCGGATCGTTCAGGGGCTGGAAGGCGTCGCATCCCGCCCAGGGATCGACCCACGCGAGATTCTGAGCATTGGCGGCCGTGGCGAGCCCGATGGTCCCGACCAAGGCCCCGAGCATCTGATGGATTCTTCGATTCATGACGCAATGGCTCGCATGGAATGAGGTGCTGCCAGCGTCGCACCCGCGACGACGACTGCGTGCGGCCGAACGACTACTGGTCGACGCGTGCCGCGAGCTGGAAGTGTTCGGCACGCACGTCGAATGAGTGTCCAGCCGGCGGTTTGGAGTTCTTCGGAGCGCGTAATCGACTCAGGTGTGGCACGCGGCAGGCTCGCGTCGACCGACGAACGAGGCGCGGGCTCGCGTCGAGTAACCCGTCAAGTCACGGAATGCGACGAGCGAACGCGACGAGCGAGAGTCCGAGCGCGAGCAAGCTGGTCGCCACCATCGGGATCCAGAGCTTGGGATCGAGCGCGCCGCGCTGGTACACGTCGATGTAGGTCGGCACGTCGCTCATCCGGAACAGCGACCACCGCGTCGCGGTCTCGACCATGTAGAGC
>JADLBP010000209.1 GCA_020847695.1 Planctomycetota bacterium | reverse complement strand
GCGCGAGCATGGCGAGCAACTACAACTCGCAACCGCTCGCCGCCGAGGTGCTGGTCGACGGCGAGCAGTCGTACCTGATCCGACGCCGCCAGCGCTTCGACGAGCTCTTCACCGCCGAGCGCGACCTCGGCGCCGGGAACTGAACCCACGCAGACTAGGAACGGCTAAGCGCGGTCGTTACCCTCGCGCCTCGAGACCGTGCCGCTCCCTGCGCATGGCGACGACCGACGTTCGCGCCGTCGAACTCGCGCCGGCTGCGGTGCCTTGCACCGAAAGGCGCCCTGCATGTCAGCCTCGCATCCGCGTCGAACGCTGCTCCGCGTGTTGTTGAGCCTCGCACCTCTCGTCGGCTGCTCGTCGCTGCATATCGAACCCATGCACCAGGTGGCGATGTTCGCGCCTCCCGGGAAGCCGTTCACGTCGGCGGTCCTCGTCGCCGCCGGACCGAGGACGGAAGTGCTCTCGGTCGGCGTCGACGTGTCCGAGAACGTGCCGCACGGACCGAACCGCATCGAGGCGCAGAACGCAGGCGGCAAGCTCTGGGAGGTCCAGCTTCCCGACACGAACGCGCTGCTGCCGGAGAACAGCACGATCTACTTCCACTGGTCGGTGAAGTACCGCACGTGGACTGGCCAAACCAAGGTGCGTCGATGGCCGGAGGATCGCAATGTAGAGCTCCACGGAGTTGCGCTCCCCGGACCCGACCTGATCGCACCAGCCGATGGCAGCATCGACGTCGGAACACCGTTGGTCACGGATCCCACGAAGGTACTGGTCTCCTTGGATACGACGGTCCCAAGCAACGAAATCCACTTCACCGTGCGAGTCGAGGACTTGGCCGCGCAGACCGTCGAGTGGTACCCGTCCGCCCGATGGGTCGCGCTGCCTCGCGGAAGGATGTATCGCTGGACCGTCTTCTTCGGACAGCAGTACCACCCACCGACCGCTCCGAGCGGCGGCGTGTGGTACGCCTACGTTCCGGCGCGCCAAACCTGGACGTTCGCTACGCACCACTGAACGTGCCGCGCGCGGCTCGGGGCGCGAGTTCGCCGCGCAACGCGCCGCGACTCGCGCGCTGCGCTGCCCACGTCGCCTCCGGACCGGCCGGACCGATGTCGCGAGCTCCTTCCGGGGCTTACTCGTCGTGCAGCGGAGCCTCCAGCTGGCACGGCACACGTCGGCGTCCGGCACCGTCGCGGCGACTCCGCGTCCGGCGTGAGAGTCGGAGAACGGCGCATCGCGCGCGTCAGGGCGGCTCCTGTGCGCACGGTGCGCGCCTCCCGCACGCCGCGACCGCCATCGTCACCGCCGCCGCGAGAGGGATCGTGTAGGCCCAGTCGAGCTTGGCGCTCTCCCACCCGAAGATCAGCTTCTGGAAGAAGCCGATCGCGCCGACGGCGACACCGCACGCGAGCCCCGCGACCGTCGACGCGTCGCTGCCTCGGCGCGTGAAGAGCAGCGCGACCAGGAACGTGCCGAGGATGCCGCCGTAGAGGATCGTCATCGCGGAGAGCGCGAGGTCGATCAGCTCCTTCGAGTCGCCGCGCTGACGCCACGCGAAGAACGCGCCGACGCCGAGCAGCAGCGCGCCGAACACGCACGTCAGCCGGCGCACGCGACCGAGCGACGAAGTCTCGCCCGGCTTCGGCGGCGCGATGTCGGAGATCCAGATCGTCGCGGTCGCGTTCAGCGTCGCGCCGAGGCTCGAGATCGCCGCGGCGAACAACCCGGCGAACACCAACCCGCGCAAGCCTGCCGGCATCGCGTGCACGATGAAGTTCGGGAAGATCTGGTTGGTCGCGTCGGTCGAGTACCCGCTGAACGGCACGTGCCGGTGGTAGAGCCACAGCATCGTGCCGACCGCGAGGAACACCGCGACCACCGGGAACGCGAACAGCGCCGAGAGCGCGATGCTCCACGTCGAGCTCTTCGCGCTCTTGGTGTTGAGCAGGTGCTGGACGTTCTCTTGGTCGGTGCCGTGCGACGCGAGCACCAACGTCGCGCCGAACAGCGCGGCGACCGGCCACGGCTTCTGCGTCACCCACCAGATCTGCCCGCCGTCCTCGAGCGTCAGCGCGCGGAACTTGCCGGCGTCGAACGCTTCGCGCGCGAGGTCGGCGAGCGGCACGTCGATCGCCGCGAGCCCGAACACGAGCGCGGTCGCGGCGCCGATCACGAAGATCGAGCCCTGCGCGACGTCGGTCCACACCACCGCCTTCAAGCCGCCTAGGAACGTGTACGCGGTCGAGAGCACCGCCATCGACGCCATCGAGAACTCGAGGCTGACGCCGGCGGCGACCTGCAGCGCGAGCGCGGCGATGTAGAGGCGCACGCCGGACGCGATCAACCGTCCGCCGAGGAAGCCCCACGCGGCGGCGTGCTGCGTGCGCGGACCGATGCGACGGCCGAGGAACCCGTACACCGAGGTCAGGTTCAACCGCCAGTAGAGCCCGACGAAGAACGTCGCGAGCAACAGCTTGCCGACCAGGTACCCGAGCGTCGTCTGCAGGTACGTCCAGTCGCCGACGAAGCCCTTCTCCGGCACGCCGATGTACGTCGCGGCCGAGATCTCGGTCGCGAGGATCGAGAAGATCACCGCCCACGCGGGCAACGAGCGCTCGGCGCGCAAGTGCCCTTCCGCGCTCTTCTGGCCGCGGCCTGCGAAGAGCCCGAGCGCGACGATGAACGCCGCGTAGATCGCGATCACGACCCAGTCGAGCGCGCTCACGAACGCAGCGATTCCTCGAGCACGTGCGCACCGACCGCCGCGGAGCCAGCGAGGTGCGAGACGACGAGCGCGGGCGTGCGCTCGCCGAGCCGCTCTCGGAGCGCGAGCCGCAGCGCGAAGAGCCGCTCGGCGTCGACCAGGTCGGCGAAGCGCTGCCCGAGCACGACGCGCTCGAACACGAGCGCGCCGAGCGGCGAATGCGCGAGACTCTCGACGCGCAGCGCGAGGAACTCGGCGAGCGCATGGACGAAGCGGCGCGACACCTCGAGCGCCGCCGGATCTCCGGCCGCGCGCCGGGTCTCGACGAACCCGCCAAGTCCGGCGCGGCGCGCGAGTGCGGCGGCCGACAGCTCCTCCTCGAACGTCTCGCCGCTCGCCGCGCGCAGCGCGAACGCTTTCGGGAACCACGCGGCGGCCCAGTCGAGCGGAACCAGCTCGCCGCCGAGCACCAGGCATTCCCCGAGGCCGGTTCCCGCGCCGAGGTAGTACGCCTGACGCGCGCCGACCAGCGCGCCGCCGAGCGCGCGCAGCTCCCCCGCCGCCGCCGCGCGACCGTCGGAGAAGAGCCGCGTCGGCGCGCGCTCGACGCGCACGTCTCGCTCGGCGAGCGCGCCGAGCAGCCGCTCCAAGAAGTCCGGCGCGACCGGCCCGCGGTTCGCCGCGACGATGCCGCGCTCGTCGTCGGTCTTCTTGCCCGGCATGCAGAGCGCGAGCGCGAGCGGCTCGCCTCGCGCGTGCTCCGCGAGCGCGCTCGCGAGCTCGTCGACGCAGCGCTCTCCGTGCCGCTCGAGCGTTCCGCGGAACTCCGCGGCGGCGCGCGACGGCCACGCGAGCCGCGCGAGCTCCGCCCCCGCGCGCCAGACCGCTTCGCCGCGCTCGACGGCGACGACGCGCGCATGCGTGGCTCCCCCGTCGACACCCAGCGTGCGTACGGACCTAGGAGGAGCGAGCGGCATCCGCACAGAGGATTTCAGACGACGCGCCGAGTTGCAACGAGCTCGCCGCGTGGTATCAGAACCGATCCCCGGAAGGGCCCATGTCCATGCTCGCCTCGCTGCTGTGCCTCCTCGCGTGCGTCCAATCGACCGACGCCGAGCTCGACCAGGCTGCGGGGCTCCGCGACCTCGGAACGGAGTCGCGCGCGTTGCTCCGACTGTCCGATCGATCGCGCGCGGCGGTGCGCTTCCTCGATGGAGCGACTTCCCGGCCGGTCGCCGGCGTCCGCGTCGAGCTCTGGACGGAAGAGGGCGTCGAACCCCTCGTGGTCGCTACCCGCCTGAGTGTGCTGACCAGCGGCCGCGACGGAGGATTGGTCGTCCCGACGCACGTCGGCGGCGTGCACGCCGACAAGTTCCGCGTCTCGTGCGCGGGGTACGCGTCCCGCGAGCTCCATGGCCGTCCCGACGAAGGCGAGTTCCTCCTGCAGCCGGCACGCGCACGCGCGTTCCGCGTGCTCGACCTCGACGGCCGGCCGATCGCCGGCGCGACACTCGCGCTGCGGGAGTCGTGCAATCACGCGGTGCCCGCATGCGTCGGCACGACGGACGTCGCCGGCGAGGTCACGCTCGACGACTACCCGTTCGGTGTCGGCGAGCTCGAAGTCGTCGCCGAGGGTTTTGGAGCGCTTTCTCACCTCCTGCTGGATCACTCGGTGCTCGACGACCGCGCGGCGCGTTTCGGCGAGCCCGTCGAGCTGCGTTTGGCGCGACGACCCGGGTTCCACCTCGAGGTCGTCGACGACGCCGGCGCACCGCTGGTGGGTCGTCGACTGATCCACATGCGCGGCCCGGTGGTCGCGGCATGGACCGACCCGCACGGCCAAGTGTTCTACTCGGCGCTCGACTTCGTTCGCGACGCACGCTTCGAGCTCTTGGACGGGCGTGGACAAGCCACGCTCGACACCGAACTCCTGCCAACGGTCGGAATCACGCGTGTCGCGCGGCGATCGCGACTCAACGCCGTCACCGGACCGCATGCGAGGGTGCGTGTCGTGCTGCAGAGGCTCGAGGCGGACCTCCCGCGCTTCGAGCGCCCGACCGCCTTCCTACGCACCTCGCGCGGTCGTGCGATCGAGCTGCACCAGAACGAGAACGAGTTCTACCTGCCGGTGGGCCCGACTCGCGTGCAAGTCGGCGCGAACTTCAGTGGTTGGTGCGAGGAGGTGCGCGACGTCGACGTGAGAGAGCTGGGCCGTGAAGAGATCTTCGAGCTGCGACGGGAAGGTACGCTCGTGGTGACACTGCCCGACCAGCCGTTCTTCCTTCACGCACAAGTCGGATACGACTCGGTGACGCGCGATGAGCTGGACGAGCAGCCGCTCGTGCTCCACGTTCCGCCCGACGCGCCGATCGTGTTGTGGCTCGAGCGCACCGACGGCAGCGCGTACCGGTCCGCACTCGCGCCGCTGGCCAGCGGCGAATCGCGCGCGGTTTCGATGCTCGATGCAGGTGTTCGACAAGCACCGGACGTCGAAGGACTTCCGAAGTGCCGACTCCGCTTCGACGTGCGCGTCGCCGGCGCTTCCGTAGGCGCCGGAGAGATGCATGCACGATTGAGTTACGCACTCGGACGCGAGGAAATCGAACTCGACGGGACTTCGCACTTCGACTTCGAGCTACCGCGCGGCGATCTGTATCGCGTGCAGTTCACCTGCGACGCAAGCCGTTGCGTGCCGCTCGCGGTGGTCGGGCGCGTGCCCGACGCGGCGGAGAGTGTGCGTTCGGTCGAGCTCGTCGCGCGCGCCCGCGTCACGTTCGCGCGCGCTGAGGCTGTGTTCGGCCCCGGCTCCTACTCGGTCAACCCGAGCCTCGAACAACCCGGACTCGACGAGGACGGCGTCGACCTCGCGCCCGGACTCGCGCTCCTCGAGGTGTACGAAGGCAAGGAGAAGCGCGTCGTCGAACTCGACCTGAAGCCCGGCGAAGTCCGCGCGCTCGAGGAACCGTGAACATGCAACGACTCGCCTGTCTACTCGTCGCGTGGCTCGGCCTCGTGCTCCCGGCGCGCGCGCAGGTGACCCTCGGCGTCGAGCGCCTGCTCGGCGACGCGGTCGACCTCGTCGAGGGCAAGCGCGTCGGCTTGATCACCAACCCGGCGGGCGTCGACGCGAAGCTCGTCCCGACCGTCGATCGACTCGCGGGAGACAAGCGCGTCAAGCTCGTACGCCTGTTCGGCCCCGAGCACGGCATCCGCGGCGACGCCGCCGCCGGCGATGCCGTCGCCGACGCGGTCGATCCGCGCACCGGCGCGCCGGTCGAAAGCCTGTACGGCAAGTCGCGCCGGCCGAGCTCCGCCGCGCTCGCGGACCTCGACGTGCTCGTGATCGACCTGCAGGACGTCGGCTCGCGCACCTACACGTACATCTCGACCGTCGGCGAAGCGCTGCGCGCCGCCTCGGAGGCGAAGAAGCCGGTGATCGTGCTCGATCGGCCCAATCCGCTCGGCGGCCTGCGCTTCGAGGGGCCGGTGATCGAATCCGAGTTCGAGAGCTTCATCGGCTGGGGACCGCTCACCGTGACCCACGGGATGACGATCGGCGAGGTCGCGCGCTTCTGGCGCGACGTCGAGCGGATCGACGTCGACCTGACTGTCGTCGCGATGAAGGGCTGGAAGCGCTCGATGCTCTGGGCGGACACCGGCCTGACGTGGGTGCCGACCTCGCCGCACATCCCGCGCGCGCTGCAAGCGCACCTCTACGTGTGCACCGGCATGCTCGGCGGCGTCTTGCAGAACGTCAGCGACGGCGTCGGCTCGACGTTGCCGTTCGAGCTCGTCGGCGCGACGTTCGTCGACGGCGAGCGCTTCGCGGCCGAGCTCTCGAAGCGCCGCCTGCCCGGCTTGCGCGTCCGCGCGCACGCGTGGAAGCCGTTCTACGGCAAGTTCGAGGGCGAGCAACTCCACGGTGTGCAGCTCGTGCTCGACGATCCGCGCGCGCTCGAGCCGCTGCACACCGCGCTCGAGCTCTTGACGACGCTGCACGCGCTCCATGGCGACGAGCTGCGCTTCGAGGACGCGAAGACCGTCGCGAAGCACTGGGGCAACGCGCGGCTCCTGCAACAGATCCAGGCCGGCAAGTCGACCGTGGAGATCGAAGCGAGCTGGCGCGAGGAGCTCGCCGGCTTCGCGAATCTGCGCGACGCCGCGCTGATCTACCGCGAGTGACCCGCGGCCGCCGCGTCCGCGATCCAGCGCACGTCGGCGTGCTCGCGCAGGAACGTCGCGGGCACGTCGGGGCCGATCGGCGCCTGCAGCGCGCGCTCGAGGATCGCGCGCTTCCCCTCGCCGAACGCGAGCAACCGGATCGCGCGCGCCGCGAGCACGTCGGCGACGCCCAGCGTCAGCCCGTGAATCGGCACGCGCTCGAGCGCGCCGAACTCCGCCGCGAGGCTCGCGCGCGTCGTCGGCGCGAGCTCGACCACCCGCATCCGCGAATCGCGGCTCGACCCGGGCTCGTTGAACGCGATGTGTCCGTTCTTGCCGATCCCGAGCAACTGCAGGTCGAGTCCGCCCGCGGCGCGGATCCGTTCGCGATAGCGCTCGCACTCGCGGTCGAGCGTCGTCGGCGAGCCCGAACCGTCGGGCACGTGCGCGTGCGCCGGATCGAGGTCGACGTGGTCGAAGAGCTCGCGCCGCATCCACGCACGGAACGAGCGCGGATCGTCCGGTCGCAGCCCGACGAACTCGTCGAGGTTGAACGTGGTGACGCGCGCGAACGACAGGCCCTGCTCGCGATGCAGCCGCAAGAGCTCGCGATACACCCCCATCGGCGTCTTCCCGGTCGCGAGGCCGAGCACGGTCCGCTCGCCGCGCGCGGCCTTCGAGCGGACGAGCTCGGCGATCTCGCGCGCGACGACTCGCGCGGCCTCTGCGGCGTCGAGGACGGAGACCTCGGGGCGTTTGGAGGGCGAAGAGGAGCTCGGCATCGGCGCGGGGCGACCATGCTAGGGTCTCCGGGCGCCGAGTGAAGCGCTCAGCCGCCGCGCAGCGCGAAGACCGTCAGCGTTCCCGAGCCTTCGTTCGCCGAGAGCACGTAGAGCTCGCCGTTCTCGCGCCGGTGAAGAGCGAGGCCCTCGGGCTCGCACCGCTTGCTCGCCTTCGCGTCGGCGCCGCAGGCCGCGACTCCGAGCACCTTGGGTTGCGCCGGCTCGGCGAGGTCGACCAAGGCGAGCCCGCCGGCGCGCTCGAGGCCGACCACGGCGAACGAACGGCCCGCGTGCGCGAACGCGAGCACCATCTCGGGCTCGGAGCCCTTGTGCTCGCTGCGATCGTCGGGATAGAGCCCCGCCGCGGCCGCCGCGGCGTCGAGTTGGTTCGCGGTGTCGCCGACGAGCGCCCCCGACGACGCGTCGAACACCGCGAGCGTCCGTCCGCCGCACGGACGGCCGGGCGCGACCACCTTGGTGACCTTCGGCGCCGTGTCGCCTTCGTCGCCGGTGACGAAGAAGCGTCCATCGGGCGTGAGCGCGATGCCGTCGGGCTCGCGCAGCGCGACCAGCTCGGTGGCGAAGTCGACCTGCCCGTCCTTCTTCGTGTCGGCGACGTGCCGCGCGACGCCGACTCCGAAGCGCGCGACGAGCTCGCCCGTCGCGACGTCGATCACCGCGCACGCGTTGACTTCCTGCAGCGTCACGTAGAGCCGACTCGCGTCCGGCGAGAACGCGAGGCACTCGGGCTCGACCGCGCTCGCGGGCGCGCCGAAGAGCGGCAGCGAGAACACTTCGCCGTCCTCCTCCTCTGCGCGCACTTCCCAGCCCTCGTAGGTCCCGAGCGTCTCGGAGTTCCGGGTCACGCTGCCGTCGCCGTCGAAGTCGAGGTGCTCGTCGATCTTGCCGTTGCCGTTCCAATCGACCTCGCGCTCGATCCGGCGCGCGTCGGACTTCGCGCACACGCCGGGGACGTCGTCGAAGCCCGGCAACGTCAGCGTGCGCGCTTTCGCCGCCTTCGGGCCGTCGGCGAAGTCGAGCCACGTCACCGAGCCCGGCGGCGAACGGAACGTGCGCGTCTTCGGATCGAAGTCGTAGCCCTCGCCCTCGCACGCGAGCGCCGCGAACCGTCCCGACGCGTCGAAGACCACCGAATCGGGCCCGACTCCGCACGCGAACGAGGCGATCTTCGCGCCGCTCTTCGCGTCGCGCACATCGACGCGGCCCGCGCTCCAGACGCCGACGCCCTGCACCGCGACGACGAACCAATCCTCGCGCGGATGGAAGGCGACCGACGTCGTCTTCTCCCCGGGCGCGAGCTCGAGCGCGTGCCGCGCGATTCGCTTCGGCGCCGCGGGATCGGCGAGATCGAGCACGTCGACCGTGCCCGAGTCGGCGTTGAGCAGCACCGCCCGCGAGGTGCTCGATTGCACCGAGACGATCTCGGCGCCCTTCTCGACGCCGCCGTCGTACTCGGCGACGCGCTGGAGCGTGAAATCGGGGGCGAACGAACCGAGGACGAATGCGAGGGAGAGCGTGTGCATGGCGCGAGCTTGGAACCTCTGGAGGTTGGGCCCGCGTCAGGCCGCGATCAGGTTGCGATCAAGTCGCTTCGGGCATCGGCACCGGCGGGAGCTGCAGCACCATCTCGAAAGTCGACAGCGTGTGCAAGCGCGCCTTCGCCTTCGCGCACACGAGCGGCGCACCCGCGGTGTACGGGAACGCCGGGTTCTGGCCCGGACGGATGCCCTGGCAGCCGCCCGAGCGCGCGGCGACGGTCCCACCGGACTGCTCGCGCATCACCGCATCGGTCGCGCCGCCGATCAGGTTGCCGATCTCGACCATCGCGTCCTTCATCGTGCGATCGAGCGTCGTCAGGTTGCGGTTCGACTTGACGGCGTCGTCGGGCATCATCATCAGGTAGCTCGCGAGCGCGATCGAATCCGGCAGCGGCAAGATCAGCGAGCCGTTGAGCACGGCGTTCGGCGCTCGCAACTCGAGCTTGAAGGAGATGTGGATCTTCTTCGCGGCCGGAGTCTTGGCTTCCTTGCGCTCGCACGTCACCGATTCGACGACGAGCTCGCGATCGCAGATCAACGACAGGTCGGTCGCGACGCGATCGAAGATCGCCGACGCGAGCGCGAGGTCCTGGGCAGCTTCGTTGTTCGCGGCAGTCGACATGTTCTCGGAGCGGGCTACTGGGACTCGTCGAGCCAGAGTTCCATCGACACGACGCCTTCGGAGAGCTGATAGACGAGCATCCCGCCCGGCCGACCGATGACCTTCGGCGCGCGACGGATCTCGGGCAGGCCGAGCTCGAACGTGCCGCGAGGATCGAGCGCCCGACGCTTGAGCACGCCGCTGACCATGTTCGCGCACTCGCCGAGAGCGTCCTCGATCTCCTGCACGGCGAGCGAGGTCGTCGCGTCGAGCATCAACAGCCCGCGCGCGATGTCCATCGCGCCCTGGGCGCTGCACCGCACGACGACCGAGCCCGAGAGCGAGCCCTTGAACGCGACCGCGGCCTCGAGGTCGATCGACGCCGTGACGCGCACGCCGTTCTCGTCCTCGAGCGCGACGGCGGTCTCGCCTTGCTCGCACACTTGCGCGGCTTGCTTGAAGGACGTCACCGTCGACGAGAACACCTCGTGGACGGATTCGCGCAGCACGTCGAGCAGCTCCTCGCGGCTGGGCAGATGAGTGGAATTGGACATGCGCGCTCCGTTCGACTCAACCGATGAAGCCCGCGAGCGCGGTACGGATCGACTCCGGCGTGAACGGCTTGGTGACGTAGCCGTTGGCGCCGTTCGACATCGCTTGCTGGATCATCGCCTCGCCGCCTTCGGTGGTGATCATCACCATCGGCAGCTTCTCCTTGGGATGCGCCTCGCGCACCTTCTTGACGAACTCCAGCCCGTTCATCTGCGGCATGTTGACGTCGGAGAGGATCAGGCCGATGTCCGGCGCCTTGCCGAGCGCGGCGAGGCCCTCGAGCCCATTGCCCGCCTCGAGGACGTCCTCGACCTTGAGCTCGGCTTGGCGCAACACGCGCATGATGATCTTCCGCATCGTGGCGGAGTCGTCGACGATCAGTACCTTGGCCATGGGCGTTCCTCGGGAGTCGGGATGAGGTGCGGAGAGGGTGTTCGTGGGTGTTGCCGGAACGGTTCCGGGCGCCGCAGGCGGGAGCACGGCAGGGCGCGGGGCTCTCTGTCGGAGTTCGATCTGCGCGTTCCTGAGCGCATCCCGATTTCCGTCGCCGACCACGAAGCGCGACGCGCGCTCACCCTCTCGGGGGAGCGCGCGTCGGTGGGAAACTCGTTCCGGACTCAGTTGCCCGACGCCATCTCCAGCTTCTTCGCGAGCTCGGGATCGCCGGGGAAGAGCGCGAGCCCCTGCTGCCACGCCGCCTTCGCCTTCTCGAGCTGCCCGGACTGCTGATAGAGATTGCCGAGCGCGAGGTGCGTCTGCGCGAACTGCGGTTGGCTCGCCAGTCCGGCCTGCTGCTCGACCAGGATCTCGAAGTGGTGGATCGCTTCGCCTTGCTTGCCGAAGAGCGGCGGCCAGAACGAGAGCGAAGTCGCCTTGAAGAAGCGCGCGTCCCAATGGTTCGTGTCGAGCGCGAGCGCGCCATCGAAGGCCTTGTCGGCCTTCGTCGCCCACTTGCCGGCTTCGGGCCCTTGCCCGGCCTCGAAGATCTTCTGCAGGTACGCCTGGCCGAGGTCGACCTTGAGCTCGGGATTCTTCGGATCCGACTCCGCGCGCGCCTCGTACTCGGCGACGACCTCGTCGAGCAGCCCCGCCTCGCGGATCTCCTTCCAGAGCCCCTGCTGTTCATCGAATCCGCCGGCGGCGACGAGCTCGAGCACCGCCGACTTCGCGTCGGCGAAGCGCTTCGCGGGCGCCGCCGGCGCCGCGTGCGCAACGCTCTCGTCGGACCCGCCCGCCGAGCGCTGCGCGGCGAAGAAGCGCGCGACCGCACCGTCGAGTGCCGCGGGGTCGAGCTCCGGCTGGACCGGCGCGCGCGAATCGATCGCTTGGCGCAGGAGCTCGAGCTCGCGCTCGAGCCGCGCGTTGCGCTCGGCCAGCGCGTCGAGCTTGGTGCTCCACTCCGTCGGAAGCTCGGCGCGGACGGCGGGCGCCTGCTCGGCGGCCACCGGCTCGCGCGCGACGGTGCTGACGGTGAAGGCGGTGGCGGCGGCG
The DNA here is from genome assembly GCA_020847695.1 of Planctomycetota bacterium. Taxonomy (GTDB): domain Bacteria; phylum Planctomycetota; class UBA1135; order UBA1135; genus JACRIN01. The sequence goes on along the minus strand of JADLBP010000209.1, from coordinate 38,598 downwards.
ACGACCGCGGCGACGGGCAGGACGATCCACTGATTCATCGTTGGGTTCTCCAGGTTCCTCTCGGGACGTTGGAGCTGTGTCGCGGACCTTCAGGACCCTTCGCGCGAAACCGAGAATCGCTCGGAGTCAGCGCGAGAGCCGCAGCTCGATCGCAGCCGCCTCGCCCGCGACGAAGTCGTGCGCCACCTCCGAGCTCGCGATGTCGCCGAGCTTCGCGACGAACGTGAAACGGCCCTCCGGCATGCCGACGAGGTCCAAGAGGCCCTGCGTGTCGGTGCGCTGGAGCTCGGTCAGGGAGAGGTCCGAGCCGTGCGCGTCGCGGATCTCGAGTCGCGCGCCGATCACCGGCGCGCCGGCGGTATCGAGGACGCGCACGCTCGCTCGCGCGCCGCGCCCCAGCGCGAGCTCGACCGGCCCGACCGCCGCTCCGCCCGCGACCACCAGCCTCGCGCTCGACGCCAGCGCGTGCACGCCGTCCTGCGGCAGCGCGAGCAGTCGGTAGTCGCCGTCGATCAACGACGGGATCTCGAACTCGCCGTCGCCGTCGCCGATCACGCGCGCCGCGAAGTCCTCTCGCCCGTCGACGGTGCGCATCAGGATCCAGACGACGCCGGCGAGCGGTGCGCCCCCGTCCGCCGCGACGGCGCGGCCGGAGATCGAGCCGCCGCCGAGGTGCACGTCGAGCTCGAGCTCGTGATTCTTCTCGACGACGACCGAGAGCTGGTAGAGCACTTCCATCGGAGCACGCGCAGAGACGTAGAGCTCGTACGTGCCCGCGGCGAGCCCGCGCACGTCGAAGCGGCCGTCCTCCTCGACGTTGGTGATCCGCCAGCGCGTCGGGTCCTCGACGGTCTCGCCCGCGGGCACCAGCGTCAACGTCCGATTGCCGACCGGCGCGCCGCTCGGATCGAGCAAGCGCCCGAACACGCGCGCGCCGCGCAGCGGCGTCGTGAAGTCCGCGCGTCGCTCTTCGCCGGCCGCGAGCGTCACGTAGCGCACCGCGGGCACCGGCGACCAGTTCGCGCGATCGGCGAGCGAGCCGAGGTGGACGACGACGCACTGGATCGCCGGCAGGTCGACGCACCGGAACTCGCCGCGATCGTCGGTGCGGATCTGCTCGGACCAGTAGAGCGGGTACTGCGACGAGTCCATCGGCACGGCGACGAGCACGTGCTCGCGCTGCGGCGTGCCGAGCGAATCCTCGACGCGGCCGACCAGCGTCGCGCCCGGCGTCAACGACAGCTCGACGTCGCCGGTCGAGCCGTCGCACGCGAGCCACGCGGGTGCGAAACCCGGCGCGGTGACGCGCAGCCGCGGCGCGGCGGTACGCAGGTGCTCCAGCACGAAGCGACCGCCGCCGTCGGTGCGCTCGATCGCGATCCAGCTCTCGTACTTCGCGTCGAGGTGGAGCTCGATCATCGACGCGGGCACGTCGGACTCCGAGATCACGCTCGCGCCCGCGATCGGCAGACCGGTCGCGCGATCGAGCACCCTCCCGGTCAACGTCGCGCCGACGCCGAGCTCCGCGCGGACCTCGAACGGCTGATCGCCGAGCTCGACGACCGAACTCGCGAAGTACGCGTGACCGCGCGCGCCGACCCACACGATGTAGTCGCCTTTCCTCACTTCGTCGATCGCGAAGCGGCCGCGCGCGGCGGTGAAGGACTCGGAGCGCGGCTCGCGCGGCCGCGGGATCGTCAACACCGGCGCGAGCACGACGGTGAACGCGTCGAGCGGCTCGCCGGTCGCGGCGTCGACGACCTCGCCGAAGACGTCGGGCGTCGGCGTCGGAACGCTCACGGGCGGCGCGGGCTCGGCGGGTTCGCTCGCGACCCGGGTGCGCCCGGATCCCGCCGACGGCGCGGAGATCCAGGCGTCGGCGCAGAGCTCGCGCGCCGCTCCGGCGGCCAGCGGTGCGCGCCACGAGTCGAGCACGAGCTCGGCGCTGCCGTCGGTCGAGAGCTCGAGGTGCGCGCACGCCGAGGTCCCCGCGCCGGGCGCGGCGAGGCGCAGCTCGCCCGCCGCGAACTCGACCGCCGCGCGCCGCGGCGTGCCGTCGCACGCGAACTCGAACCGCCACGTCGGCCCGGGCGGAGCGCGCGGAGCGCGCGCCGCGACCAACGAACCGCGCGCGAGCGCCGCCGAGACCGCGGCGTCGTCGCCGGCGTCGAACTCCGACGCCGCGAGCAACGTCAGGGTGCCGCCGCCCTCGATCGCGAGCTCGAGCGTCGCCGCCGCGGGCGTGACGAAGGTCGCGCGCTCGGCGAGGCGCGCGTGGGCGACGCCGTCCCGAGGTTCCAGCGCGCGCCAGCCGTCGCCGTCGGACCGCGCGACCGCGCCGCGCGCGAGGATCGCCGCGAGCCCCTCGCGTTCGGGCCGCGCCGGCTCCTGCGCGACGAACCGCCACACCGCGAGCACCGCGAGCACGAGCGCCGCGACCGCGACGAAACCGAAGACGAAGCGCGAGGGCGCGAACGGTCCGCGCGCGAGCTCGCGCTCCGCGCACTCGACCAACGCGGCGCGCTCGCGACGGCTCGCCCGCGCCCTGTCGGACGCGGCGGCTTCGATCCGGCGCAACAGCTCGCGGCGGAACTCCTCGCTCGGCGCGACCGGCCGGTACGCGCGGCCGAGCAGTCGGGCGACGTTGCGTTCCAGCAGGTCGTCGTGCGCGCTCATGCGATGCCCCCGCGCTTCTTCGCGAGCAACTGGAACACCCGCGCGAAGGCTTCCCGCGACCGGAAGAGCAGCGACTCCGCCGCCTTGAGTCCCTTGCCGCTCGCCGCGGCGAGCTCCGCGGTCGACTTGCCGTCGACGTACTTGCCGACCAGCGCCTCGCGGTAGTCGAGCGGCAACGACGCGAGCGCGGCGCCGACGAGCTCGCGCGTCTCGCGCGCTTCGAGCACCTGATCGGGCAGGTCCTCGCTGTCGACCTTCGCGAGGATCGCGTCGATCTCGGCGTCCGACTCGTCGAGGATGTCGGCCAGCGGCACCGGCTTGTGCTTGCGCCGCAGCGTGCGCAGCTTGTTCTTCGCGATCCCGCAGAGCCAGCCGTACAGACTCGAACGGCCGTCGAACGTCTCGATGCTCGCCAGCGCGACCACGAACGTGTCCTGGACGACGTCCTCGACCGCCGCGCGGTCCGCGCCGACCCGGTAGTGCACGAACTCGTAGAGCGGCTGGAGGTGGCGCTCGACCAGCTCGCCGCCGGCGGCGCGGTCGCCGGCGAGCAGGCGGCGGTGCAGCTCGCGATCGACGACGGCCCCGGAGGACGCGTTCGGGGCCGGGTTGGGCGACGGGGTCATGCGTAGGCTCGGGCTCGGACGGAGAGGACCGGGTGCGACCGTGTCCCGGCGCGTCGCGACCCTTCGCGGATTCTCGGATTCCCGGCGCCGAGCGCCGAATCAGCGCACGCGACGGCCCGCATACGTGTCCCAGCGCCCGGTCGAGGCGCGTTGCTCGATCGCGAGCCCGGCAGCGAGGATCGCGGCCTCGGTCGCGCTCCGATGGTCGCGGTGGCAGCCGCTGAAGACGAACCAGCCGCCGGGCGCGAGCCGCGACGCGAGCTCGGGCGAGTAGCGCTGGATCAGGTCCGCGTAGATGTTCGCGAAGACCGCGTCGAAGGCGCGCTCGTGCTCGGCGAGCACCTCGAAGCCGCCCGCGCGGAGATCGCACGCCTCCGCGACGCCGTTGTCGGCGGCGAGCTTCTCGGCGTACGGCAGCGCGTGCGGATCGTTGTCGAACGCGACCGCGCTGCGCGCCCCGCAGAGCACGGCCGCGACCGCGAGCACGCCGTTGCCCGCACCGGCGTCGAGCACGCGCTCGCCGCCCCGGATGCGCCGCTGCAGCGCGCGCAGGCACGAGCGCGTCGTCGTGTGCCGGCCGGTGCCGACCGCGCCGCCTGGCTCGAGGAAGAGCGGTCGGTCGCCCGCGCGCAGCGGTCGCTTCGAGCCCGGCGGCACGATCGCGAGCCGACCGATGCGAAACGGCTTCCAACGCTTCTCCCACGAGCGCGCGAAGTCCTCCGGCGGCAGCTCGCGCACGGCGACGTCGAGGCCGGCGAGCTCGGGCGCCTCGGTCGCCGCCGCGAGACCGTCCAGCACCTCGCGGGCGCTCGCCGCGAGCTCGCGCGCGCCGCGGCCGTCGGCGGCGTAGACGCGCACCAGTTCGACGCCCTCGGGCAGCGGCTCGCTCGCGAGCGAAGGCGCGCCGAACGCGACGCCGTGGGCGAACTTCGCGCCGAGCGCTTCGGCGACCAGCTCGCACCAACCGACCGGCACGCGCACGCCGAGCTCGAACCACCGCGGCAGTTCGCTCATCGCGCGTCGCCTCCGAGAAGCTTCACGCGGCGTTCGCTCGAGCTTGACGCCACGACCCGATCCTGGCGCGCGTGGCTTCGATGAAGGCTCGGCGAACCGAGAAGAACCGGCCAAGCGACCGGCTCGCACCTCCGCGGCTTCCGTACGCGGCGCTCTACGAGCCGGTCGTCCATCGACCTTCCTCGACCCGGCCTGCGGGTTCGGCTACCGTCGAGCTTCACCAGGCCTTTATGTCTCCTTGATCCCATCGGGCGAGCGTCCTTCCCCGACACCGAACGGCGCACGGACGCGCGTGAAGAGCACATGAAGCGAGAGCACATCGTAGTGATCGAGGACGAACCGGACATCCTCGAGGTCGTGCAGTACAACCTGACGCGCGAGGGATACAAGGTCTCGACGGCGAAGAGCGGCGACGAAGGGCTGGCGCGCGTGCGCAAGGAGAACCCCGACCTCGTGCTCCTCGACCTGATGCTGCCCGGCATCGACGGCATCGAGGTCTGCCGGAGGCTGCAGGCCGATGCGGTGACCGCCGCGATCCCGGTGATCATGGTCACCGCCAAGGGCGAGGAATCGGACGTCGTCACCGGGCTCGCCCTCGGCGCCGACGACTACATCACCAAGCCGTTCAGCCCGAAGGAGCTCGTCGCGCGCGTCAAGGCCGTGCTGCGCCGGGGACCGCTCAAGGACACCCGCGGCGCCGGCGAGCGCGTCGTGCGCAGCGGGCTCGTCGTCGACTCCGCGAAGCACGCGGCGACGATCGACGGCAAGGCGGTGACGCTGACCGCGACCGAGATGCGACTGCTCCACTTCCTCGCGGCCCATCCCGGTCGGGTGTTCGGGCGCGACCAGTTGCTCTCGCGCGTGATCGGCGAGCACGCGGTCGTGATCGACCGCAACATCGACGTCCACGTCGGGTCGCTGCGGAAGAAGCTCGGCCCCTATCGCGACCTGATCGAGACCGTTCGCGGCGTGGGCTACCGCTTCGCCGACGAAACGGCATCATGAGCGCGTGACCGCGGCCCCGATCGCGCGCTCGAGCTTCTTCTGGAGGCTCTACGGCGCATTCCTCGCGTTGATCCTCGTCACGGCGGTGCTCGCCGGGTGGCGCATCGATGCGCTCGTCGAACGCGACATGACCGAGGCGCTCGACGAGTCGCTCGCCGACTCGGCGCTCTTCGTCGAGGAATTGGCGAGGCCCGAGCTCGAGGGTGTCGTCTCCGCCGACTTCCAGGAGCGCGTGCGCAGGCTCGGCCGCGCCGCGGGCATGCGCTTGACCGTGATCGCGGTCGACGGATCGGTCGTCGCCGACACCGACGAGGAGCCCGCGTCGATGGAGAACCACGCGAACCGCGCGGAGGTCGTCTCGGCGCGCAGCAGCGGCGCCGGCTCCGCCGAACGACGGTCCGCGACCACCGGGTTGCGCACCCGCTACCACGCACGAGCCGTGCGGTCCGGGGAACGCGTGCTCGGCTACGTGCGCGCCGCGCTCGACATCGGCGCGATCGACGCCCGGCTCGCCGAGGCCCGCGGAGCGGTCGCCTTGGGCGCGGCACTCGCGGCGTTGATCGGACTGCTGGTCGCGTGGCCGATCGCCCGTCGCACGACGAAGCCGCTCGCTCAGCTCTCGGACGCGGCGCGCGCGATCGCGCGAGGCGAGCACGACCACCCGTTGCCGCCGGAGGGCGAGGACGAGTTCGGCGAGCTCGCGCGGTCGTTCCGCACGATGAGCTCCGAGCTCGAGCAACGCGTCGCGACGCTCGCCGCGGACCGCAACAAGCTGCTCGCGATCCTGTCGAGCATGGTCGAGGGCGTCGTCGCGGTCGACGTCGAGGAACGGGTCGTCCACATGAACGGCGCCGCGGCGCGGATCCTGCGCACCGACGCCGAACGCGCGCTCGGCCGACGCGTGTGGGAGACCACGCGGGTGCTCGAAGTGCCGCGCATCCTCGAGGACGCGCGCCGCACGCAGCGCGAGTGCCGCACCGAGGTCCGGCTCGGCGACGCGACCGCCGCGATCTTCGTCGAGCTCTTCGCATCGCCGCTCGCGGGCGCGTCGGGCGAGAACGTCGGCGCGGTGGTCGTGCTGCACGACGTCACCGAGCTGCGCCGGCTGGAAGGCGTGCGGCGCGATTTCGTCGCCAACGTCAGCCACGAGCTGAAGACGCCGCTGACCGCGATCCGCGGCTACATCGAGACTGTGCTCGACGACGATGCGATGCCGCGCGACGTCGAGCGGCGGTTCCTCGAGCGCATCCGCGAGCAGACCTCGCGCCTGACCGCGCTGGTGCAGGACCTCTTGACGCTCGCGCGCATCGAGGCGCAAGAACAACGGCCGGAGCTCGTCGAGCTCGACCTCTGCCGCTCGGTCCGCGAGAGCGTCGAGCGGTTCGCGCCGCTCGCGGAACAGAAGCGCATCGCGCTGTCCGCCGCGCTCGGCGACGCGCCGGTGCTCGTCCGCGGCGACGAGGAAGGCCTGCGCCAGATCGTCGGAAACCTGCTCGACAACGCGATCAAGTACACGCAGGCGAAGGGCTCGGTCGAGGTGCGGATCGCCCCGGGCGACGACGAAGTCGCCCTCGAGGTCCAGGACACCGGGATCGGCATCGAGCCGCGCGAGCTCGACCGCATCTTCGAGCGCTTCTACCGGGTCGACAAGGCGCGCTCGCGCGAGCTCGGCGGCACCGGCCTCGGGCTCTCGATCGTCAAGCACCTCGCGCTGACCTACGGGGGCTCGGTCTCGGTCGAGAGCACGCCCGGACGAGGCAGCACGTTCCGCGTCCACCTGCCGCTCGCGGCCACGGCCGGCCCGTGACGGCCGCGTCCGGCGCCGGGCGGAGCGAGCCCGGAATTCGCCGCTTCTTCATCGCGGCTTGACGATCGCTCGCGAACTTCCGCGTCCGCCGGAAAGGGCGGCCCTTTCCGACTCGGATCCAAAGCGAGTTGCCGCGTGGCCCGAGGATTGCCTAAGGTGCCGCTGTCGGGCGCCCTCGGGGGCGTCCACAAGTCGAGCCCCGACCCGGTGCTCGCCTTGATCCGTCCTTCTCGAAGTCCCAACGGAGCATTCCCTTCATGAACGGTCCCGCCCTGAGCGCCATGGCGCTCGTCGCAGTCACCGGCGTCGCCAAGGCTGGCGGCACGGAGACGCCGAACGCCACCGCTTACGCGTCCCTCGATCGCGAGCTCGAAGCCCTCGCCGGCACGCTCGGCGCCGCCGAATCCGGCGTCAAGGTCTCCGGCTACATCAAGACGAACATCATCAGCCAGGATTCGACCACGCCCGGCAGCCCGGACACGCTCGGGACGCAGCTCACCGGCGTGCGCCTGAACTTCGCCGCCGACATCACCGACACGATGAAGATGAAGCTCAGCGTCGACGGAGCCAAGGGCACCGCGGATCTGAAGGACGGCTTCGGCTGGGTCAAGCTGTGCGAAGCGGTCAACCTGACGTTCGGTCAGTACCGCGTGCCGATCCTCCAGAGCTCGTCGGCCTCCGACGAATCGCTCGCGTTCTACGAACGCACCGCCCAAGGCGCCGTGTGGAGCGGCCGCGAGCCGGGCGTGATGTTCGACGGCAAGATCCAGCAGTTCCGCTGGTACGCCTCCGCTCAGAACGGCGGCGACGGCATCTCCGACGAGCTCCTGATCGCCGGCCACGTCGCGTTCGACGTCAAGGGCTCGGGCATCGTCAAGCAAGAGGCGGGCTTCGGCACCGACGCCGAAACCGCGCTGACGCTCGGCGCGACGTACCTCGACGAAGGCACGCTGACCGACGGCACCGTGATGGCGTTCGAAGTGCTCGCCGTGACCGGCCCGGTCTTCGTGCAAGGCGAAATCCTCGACTACGACGACGGCTTCACCGCCGGCGCGGTTCCGACCGGCGCCGCGAAGAACGCCAGCGGCCGCGCGGACACCACGCCGTTCGATCTGACCGCGACCTACCAGTTCAACCCGAACTGGGAAGGCGCCGTGCGCTACGAGGACGCGGACGACACCGACGACACGTCGACGATCGGCCTCGGCGTCAACTACTACGTCAACGGGCACAAGGCGAAGTGGCAGCTCAACTTCCTGTCGACCTCGAGCGACAACGACTCGCTCGACACCGACAAGATCATCTTGGGCCTGGTGCTCGCCGTCTGAGCGGACGCCGTGACGCTCTGACCCGATCTCGTGACATCGCACTCCGTCACGAACGCTGCCGACGCGGAGCGATCCGCGCCGGCAGCGTTTGTTCGGAGGCGCACCGGCCGCGACGCGCGGCCGAGCAGCTCCCCTCAAGGCTCGACCGATGAAGAAGCACCTCCAGCACGACCTCGACGACCTCAAGAAGGACATCTTGACGATGGGCTCCCTCGTCGAGGAGTCGATCAACAAGGCGATCGCGTCGTTGGTCCACCGTCGCCCCGAACTCGCGTCCGAGGTCTCCGCCGGCGACGAGGCGATCGACCGCAAGGAGCTCGCGATCGAGGACAAGTGCCTGAAGATGCTCGCGCTCCACCAACCGGTCGCGGGCGACCTGCGCTTCATCATCGGCTGCATCAAGGTCAACAACGACCTCGAGCGCATGGGCGACCACGCGCAAGCGATCGCCGAGCGCGCGACCTACCTGGCGACCCACGCGCCGATCGAAGCCCAGATCGACTTCCAGCGCATGGTGGTCAAGGTGCAGAGCATGGTGAAGCGCGGCCTGGACGCGCTGGTCAACCTCGATGCCGAGCTCGCGCGCGCCGTCTCGCGCGAGGACGACGAGGTCGACGCCTATCACAAGCAGATGTTCGCCGAACTGCAGGACCTGATGCGCCGCGACGCCGACACCGTCGAGCGCGCGGTGCACACGCTCTCGGTCGTCCGCCACCTCGAACGCATCGCCGATCTCGCGACCAACATCGCCGAGGACATCGTCTTCATGGTCGAGGGCGAGGTCATCCGCCACCACTCGACCGAGCCTTCGCGCTCGACGCGCTTCCCCAACGGTCGCGCACGGTGACCGGCGGCTCCCGCGCTCGCTCGGGGGCGCGCTCGCGCTCGAACTGAGCCCGCGTTCGCCGGCGTGGCGAGGCGCGCGCTCGCGGGCTCCGTGCCGCGGGCCGACTCGCTCAGCCGAAGCGGCCGGTGACGTAGTCTTCGGTCTCCGCGAGCCGCGGTTGGACGAAGACGTCCTCGGTCGGGCCGTACTCGACCAGACGGCCGAGGTACATGAACGCGGTGTAGTCGCTGGTGCGCGACGCCTGCTGCATGTTGTGCGTCACCATCAGGATCGAGTAGCTGCCCTTGAGCTCCTCGATCAGGTCCTCGATGCGGCCGGTCGCGATCGGGTCGAGCGCGGAGCACGGTTCGTCGAGCAGGAGCACCTCCGGCTCCGCCGCGATCGCGCGCGCGATGCACAGGCGTTGCTGCTGGCCGCCGGACAGCCGCAGCGCGCTCTCGTGCAGCCGATCCTTCGCCTCTTCCCAGAGTCCGGCGCCGCGCAGGCTCGCTTCGCAGACTTCCTCGAGCACGCTCTTCTTCCGCTCGCCGTCGATGCGCAGCGAATAGACGACGTTCTCGAAGATGCTCATCGGGAACGGATTGGGCTTCTGGAACACCATCCCGATCCGCTTGCGCAGCTCGATCACGTCGACGCCCGCCGCGTAGATCGAGTCGCCGTTGAGACGCATCGTGCCTCCGATGCGCACGGAGTCGATCAGGTCGTTCATGCGATTGACCGAGCGCAGCAGCGTCGACTTGCCGCAGCCCGACGGTCCGATCAGCGCGGTGACCTTGCCCTTCGGGATCCCCATCGAGATCTCCCAGAGAGCCTGCGCCGCGCCGTAGTAGAGCGAGAAGGCGTCGACTTCGAGCACCATCTCCTCGGTCAGCAGCGACGGATGGATCTCCGCTTCGAACGGCTGCTTGTCGCGCACGGCGTCGAAGACCTTGCGAACGGGTCGCTCGGGACCCGCGTGGTGGGCTGCGCTCGGTTGGTTCGTCGGCTTCACGCTCTTCCTGGCGGTCTCGCGTTGGGCGCGAATCATACCTGTGCTCCTTGGAAGCGGCGGCGCAACTTCGCGCGCACCGCGATGGCGACGACGTTCAACAGCACGACGAGCCCGATCAAGAGCAGGGTCGTCGTGTAGACCATCGGCTTGGCGGCCTCGCTGTTCGGGCTCTGGAACCCGAGGTCGTAGATGTGGAAACCGAGGTGCATGAAGCTCCTCGACGGGTGCACGAAGGGCGCCTCGCCGTCGATCGGGAGCTCGGGCGCGAGCTTGACCGCGCCGACCAGCATCAGCGGCGCGACCTCGCCCGCGCCGCGCGCGATCGCGAGGATCATCCCGGTCAGGATGCCGGGCATCGCTCGCGGGAGCACGATCCGGCGGATCGTCTGCCACTTGGTCGCGCCGCAGGCGTACGAGCCCTCGCGCATCGAGCTCGGCACCGCGGCGAGCGCCTCCTCGGTCGGCACGATCACCACCGGCAGCGTCAGCAGCGCGAGCGTCAGCGAGGCCCAAAGCACACCGCCGGTGCCGAACGTCGGGCTCGGCAGACGCTCGGCGTAGAAGAGCTCGTCGATCGACGCGCCGACGAAGTAGCAGAAGAAGCCGAGGCCGAACACGCCGAAGACGATGCTCGGGACGCCGGCGAGGTTGTTGACCGCGATGCGCACGAAGCTGACCAACGGCCCGGGCTTGGCGTATTCACGCAGGTAGAGCGCGGCGAGCACGCCGAACGGCACGACCAGGATCGACATCACCAGCGTCATCGTGACCGTGCCGAAGATCGCCGGCAGCACGCCGCCCTCGGTGTTCGATTCGCGCGGCTCGTCGGCGAGGAACTCCCACGTGCGCGATGCGTAGATCGAGACCCGGTCGCCGAAGTCCAGGCGGTTCGCGGGGTAGGCGCGCACCACGGTGGCGAGCGGGATCCGCTGCTCGGAGCCGTCCGCGGCCTCGACGCTGAGCGCGTAGCGCGAGTTCTGGCGATCGAGCGCCTCGATCTCGCCGCGCAGGCGCTCGAACTCGGTCTTGAGCCCGACCTCGCGCGCGGAGAAGAGCTCCCGCGCCGTGCGCGCCGCGTCGGAGCCGAGACCATGCTCCAACTCGGCGCGTCGCACCGCGAGGCGCTCGGTCTCCATCGCGCGGTTGACGCGGCCGATCTCCTCGCGTTCGATCGCGCGGCGCGCGTCGACGCGCTCGAGCACCGCCGGCAGGTGCTCCTCGAGCAGAGTCCACGCCGCCGCCGGCTCGCTCGCGACGCGCTGGCCGTCGAGCTCGAAGCCGCGCAGCACGCCGTAGAACGGACCGCCCTCACGCCGCTCGATCGAGAGCGCCCATTCCGGCGTCGTGCGCTCGCGGGTCTCGAAGTCGCTGACCCACGTGTAGTGCGTGCCGGTGAGCTCGAAGTTCTCGGTGCGCACCAAGCGGCGCTCGGCCTCGCCCCCCTGCGCCAGGAGCCGTTCGCGGGCGGCGGCGCGTGTCGCTTCGGAGAGCAGCTCGAGCTGCGCGTCGCTCGGCCGATAGCGCTCGACCTCGACCACCTCGCCGAGCACGACGCCGCCGTCGATCGTCGTCCAGCGCACGAGCTCGCGCGGCTGGAACGTCGCCGCGCCCTGCACGCCGACGAGGCAGAGCATGCCGACGATCATCAGCACGCACAGGCCGAGCGCGCCGCCGGTGAGCCACACCATCGGCTCGCCGTTCGAGAACAGCGACGTCGCGCGCACGGCGCCGCGCCGGCGCACGTAGCGCTTCGTCGAGACCGGTGCGTCGAGGAGCTCGCTCACAGCTGGAACGCCCTCCTACGGAAGCGCTGCCGGACGACCTCGGCCGCGGTGTTGACCGCGAACGTCATCGCGAAGAGCAACAACGCGGCGAGGAAGAGCGTGCGGTAGTGCGTGCTGTTCTTGACCGCCTCCGGCAGCTCGGTCGCGATGTTCGCGGAGAGCGTGCGGAAGCCCGAGAACACGTTCCAGTTCATCACCGGCGTGTTGCCGGTCGCCATCAACACGATCATCGTCTCGCCGACCGCGCGGCCGAGGCCGACCATCACCGCCGAGAAGAGCCCGCTCGCCGCGGTCGGCAGGATCACGTGCACCGCGGTCTGCCACGGCGTCGCGCCCGCGGCGAGCGAAGCAAGCCTGAGGTGCCCCGGCACGCTGGTCAGCGCATCCTCGGCGATCGTGTAGATGATCGGGATGATCGCGAAGCCCATCACGAAGCCGACGACGAGCGCGTTGCGCTGCACGTAGGTGTCGACGAACGAGCCGCGAGCGTCGAAGCCGAGCCCGGCGACCGCGGCGGAGAGCGCGAGCGCGATCACCACCGTCGCGACGACGTTGAATGCGAAGCGCACCAGGTCCGCGCGCGCGCACGCGGCGCGCCCCCACCCGAACGAACGCGCGCGCAGCCACGGCGTCAGCGCGCGTCCGTTGGCGAGCGCGACCAACAGACCTGCGAGCGGCACGAAGAGCAACATCCAGCCGCCGAGCGCGCCGCCGCGCTCGCCCGCGAGCCACTGCTCGACGTCGCCCGCGAACAGCCAACGCTCGACCCACGGACCGAGCCACGCCGCCGCGGCGACGCCGACCGGCAGCATCGCGACGATGCACGCGAACCGGCGGCCGTCGGCGAAGCGCAGCGCGATGCGCTGGGGCAAGAGCTGCCACAGGTACGCTCCCAGGAGCAGCGCGAGCGGCAGCGTCGCGAGCCCCGCGAGCACCGCAGGGACGACTGCCTGCACGAACGGCGCGAAGATCACGGCGGCGAGGAAGCCGAGCACGACGCTCGGCAGCCCCGCCATGATCTCGACCGTCGACTTGATCGGAACGCGCACGCGCGGCGAGAGGAACTCGCTCGAGAAGAGCGCCGCGAGGATCGCGATCGGAACGCCGAACAAGAGCGAGTAGAACGTCGCCTTGAGCGTGCCGAACACCAACGGCAGCAGGCCGAGCTTGGGCTCGAAGTCGTCGGTGCCGCTCGAGGACTGCCAGACGTGCTCCGGGCCCTGGTAGCCTTCGTACCAGACCGGACGGAACAGCGCGGCGAACGTGACCTCGGAGTGCTTGGGATCGAACCCCCACGCGCTCGCGCCATGCGCGCCGAACGCGACCAGTGCGTCGTCCTTGGGTGCCAGCGCGAGCGCGAGCGTCGGCTCGGGCACGCGGAGAGCGACCAGGTCCTTGCCGCTGGTGACGTTGAACACGTGCACCTCGCCGTCGGCGTACGCGACCGCGACCAGGCGTGTGCGTTGCGAGGTCGCGAGCGCCGAGACCGCCGCTCCCGGCCGTCCGAGCTCGTGCGCGCGAACCAGCAGCGCGCCGTCGGGCGTCGATGCGCCGTCGGGCTTGACGACGAAGAACGCGCCGACTCCGCCGCGATCGTCGGCGACCAGCAGCGTGGTGCGCCCGAGCAGGAACCGCGACGCGGTGATCCGCGCGTCGGATTCGGGCAGCAAGTCGACGGTCTCGGCGAGCTCGGGAGCCTCGAGGTCGCGCGTGTCGAAGCGCGCGACGCGGCCGTCGGCGGAAACGAGGTACGTGCTCGAGCCGCCCGACGACACCGCGAGCGACGCCGGCTCGAAGCCCGCGGGCGGCTCGAACGCGACCGAGCCCTGCACCAGCTTGCGCGTGATCTCGCCGGTCAGCAGGTTCTCGCGCTCGACGACGCGGTAGAGCGCGAGCGTGTGATCGGCGTGGTAGGTCGCGAGCGTGCGCCCCGTGTCGGTCTCGATCTGGTCGATCAAGACCACCGCGGAGCTCGACCCGGTGTCCAGGGTCTCGCCGACGTCGACGCGACATCGCTGGGCGCGCAGGAAACCGTCGCCCGAGCGTTCGACGACGCGCTCGCCTTCGGTCGTGCGCTCGCCGGCGGCGAGCGAAAGGAAAGGCACCGCGGACTCGCCCGCGAGCAGCTCGGCGCCGAATCCGATCGAGCCGATGCGCACCGAGCCGTCCGCGAAGCCGAGCGCGAGCGACCCGCGCTCGACGTCGACTCCGAGTGCGCTCGGCCGCGGGCCGTCGACGAGCGCTCGCTCGGCCACCAGATCGCCGTTGTCGAGCCGACGCACGAGCAGGCGTCCGTCGCGGTCGAGCGACCAGGAGAGCAGGCGGTACTCGTCGACCTGCGCTTCGACGATGCGCGTGTCGTCGCCGACGGGCTCGGCGGCGAACGTCACGCGCCGCTCCTCGTCGAGCGTCGCGCCGCCGACCAGCGGAGCGACCACCCAGACCAAGAAGACCATGATCAAGCCGACCGCGGCGATCGTGCCGAGCCCGCCGATCGAGATCAGCGTCGAAGCGATCCGCTCCGCGACGCGGACGCTGGTGCGCGTGGTGCGCACTCGGCGCGTGCGACGGGTCACCACGGGACGCCCCGCGCGCTTCGCCCGACGGGGCCGACGACGCGAGCACGGGCCTCCCCGCGAAGCTTCGCGGGGAAACCCGTGTCGCGCGTTCGGCGAGCCGTTTGGCCGCCTTGCATCACTTGGTCGAGCCCGCTTCCAGGAGCTTGACGTCGAGCCCGATCGACTTGAGCGCGCCCTCGGCGATCCGCGCGGTCACCGGGAAGTAGCCGTCTTTGACGACGACCTGCTGGCCCTGTTGCGACAGGACGTAGCGCAGGAACTCGCGGCGCAGCGGATCGAGCTGCGAGCCGGGCTTGCAGTTGACGTAGACGTAGAGCATCCGAGCGAGCGGGTACTCGCCGGAGTACGCGTGCGTGGCATCGGCTGCGATCGCCGCCGACTTCGCGTCCGACGCGACCGGGACCGCGCGCACATCGGCGGTCAGGTAGCCGATGCCGCTGTAGCCGATCGCGTACTTGTCGCTCGCGACGCCTTGGATCACCGACGAGCTGCCGGGTTGCTCCTTGACCGTGTCCTTGAAGTCACCCTTCCAGAGCGCGTGTTCCTTGAAGTAGCCGTACGTGCCCGACGCCGAGTTGCGGCCGTACAGGCTGATCGGCTTCGCAGCCCACTCGCCGGTCAGGCCGAGGTCGCCCCACGTGGCGATGTCCTTCTCGTACCCGGACTTGCGCGTCTTCGAGAAGATCGCGTCGATCTGCTGGAGCGTCAGCCCTTGGATCGGGTTGTCCTTGTGGACGAACACGCCGAGCGCGTCGACCGCGACCGGCACGCCGGTCGGCTTGTATCCGTACTTCTTCTCGAAGTCGTCGAGCTCGGCGCTCTTCATCGGTCGGCTCATCGGACCGAAGTGCGCGGTGCCTTCGATCAGCGCCGGCGGCGCGGTCGACGAGCCCTTGCCTTCGATCTCGGTCTTGACGTTCGGGTAGAGCGTGCGGAAGCCCTCCGACCAGAACGTCATCAGGTTGTTGAGCGAGTCGGAGCCGATGCTCTTCAGGTTGCCGGAGACGCCGTCGACCGTCTTGTACTCGGGGATCTTCGCGTCGACCTTCACCACTTGGGCGAACGTCGGGGCGGCGGCGACCACCAGGGTCGCGAGCGCGGTTTGGAACAGGGTCTGGATCTTCATGGGCGTTGCGACCCTCTGCGTGGGGCCGTGACTGGAGGCGTGGCGTGCGGTGGCTCCCAAGGGCCACCCGGTTGGCTTCTTTACGTTCGCGAGAAGCAAACCGCCCGAAGATCAAGATCCAGTCAAGACACCGCGAAACGTCAAGCAACCCCCGCGAGCCAACCCGCGCGCTCGACGAACAGGTAGAGTCCGAACGCGATCGCGCCGCACGCGAGCACGCGCCGGACGCCGCGCGGCGCGATGAACGTCGCGCCCGGTTCCGTGCCGGAGCCGGGTTCCGTGCGCTCGCCGGGCAGACTGCGCAAAGACCAGAACGCGAGCACGACGACCGAGAGCTGGCCGAGCTCGACTCCGAGGTTGAAGCCGACGAGCGCGGTGACCTTGAGCCTCTCGACCAGCAGCGCGTCGGCGACCGAGCTCGCGAAGCCGAGCCCGTGGATCAAGCCGAAGCCGAACGCCTCGACCCACCGCGCGCTCGGCTTCCGCTGCAAGAGGTTCAGCAGCGCGACGTACGCGATCGACAGCGCGATCGCCATCTCCACCCAGCGCGACTCGACGCGGACGAGGTCCGTCGACGCGAGCGCGAGAGTCGTCGTGTGCGCGACGGTGAACGCGCTGACCACGCCGACGATCGAACGCAGCCGCGGCGCCGCGAGCAGCAGCGCGAGCACGAACGCGAGGTGGTCGAAGCCGGTCAGGATGTGCTCGACGCCCAGCCGAACGTACGCGGCGAACACGCCCGGCCGACGGCGATCGTCGGGGACGAAGCGGAAGACCTCGCCCGCCTCCGGGAAGAGCCAGCTCGCCTCCTCGCCGCCGTTCCAGATCACCGTGCAGGTGTCGCGGTGCAGCGGATTGGCCTCGACGAACAGCGTGCAGCGCACCGCGAGCCCTTCGAGCTCCTGCGGCGCGAGCGCGGCGAGCGTCGCGAGCACGAACGGCTCGTCGCTCGCGCCGAGCGGCGGCGCGAGCGAGAGGTCGCCGAGCACCAGCTCGAGCGGCGCGCGGGTCGCGCCGGCCTCGTCGACCTCGGCGAAGACCCGGTAGCGCTCGCGCACGTACCGCTCGACCGCGTCGCGTCCCGCCGCGAGCTCGGTTTCCGCGAGCACGCCGTCGCGATCGCCGTCGAGCGGCAGTGCCTCGGCGAGCGACCGCGCTTGGCAGCGGACCTCGACGGCGACGCGCGCGCCGTCGACGCGCACGACCGAGCTCGAGAAGGAGTTCGGATGCGCCGCGAGCAACGCGGAGGCGAGCGTGAGCGCGGCGAGCATCGTGTTCGGGACCTCTACGCAGCTCGCGGCGCCGCGGATTCGTCCTACCGGCCGGCCGCCGCGTCCTGGCGGCTCTTCTGCAGCAACTGGGTCGCCAGCGGATGCCCCGGCGCGAGCATCAGCGCCGTCTGCCAGCATTGCTCGGCGTCCGCGACCTTGCG
Source organism: Planctomycetota bacterium (assembly GCA_020847695.1). GTDB lineage: Bacteria > Planctomycetota > UBA1135 > UBA1135 > JACRIN01. The sequence goes on along the minus strand of JADLBP010000209.1, from coordinate 21,383 downwards.
CTGCGCGCGCAGCGCCTGACCGAGCGCGACCCACGCCTCGACCTGGCGCCCGTCGAGCGACACCGCCTGCCGCAGCAGAGCCTCGGCCTCGCCGAGCTTCGCTTGCGACAACACGAGCTGTCCGAGTCCGACGATGCCCTCGACCCACCGCGGCTCCGCTTGGACGCCCTCGCGCCAAACGCGTTCCGCGCCGGCGCGGTCGCTCTGTTGCATCAAGAGCTCGGCGTAGAGCTTGCGCGCGCCGAGGTTCGGCGGAAGCGCGACCAGCACCTGGTCGAACAGCTTCTTCGCCTTGTCGACCTCCCGCCGCGAGAGGTAGAGCCGGCGCAGCTCTTCCAAGCACTGCACGTTGTCGGGTGTCACCTCGACGCACTCGAGCCAGGCCTGCTCCGCCTGGTCGAGCTCGCCGAGCAACAGGTGCAGCGCGCCGAGATCGTGACGCGCCCCCTCGTTGCCGCGGAACGGGTGCGCCGCGATCGACGCACGCTCGTGCTCGATCGCGCGCCGATACGCCGGCGTGCGCTCCGCCGGATTGCCCGAGCGATCGGCGCGCAAGCGGATCTGCGCGGCGAGGTTGTGTTGGCCGAAATAGTTGTCCGGCTCGACGGCGACGACCCGCTCCCAGAGCGCGACCGGATCGCCCCAGATCTTGGTCTGTTGCCACGACAGCGCGAACAGCAGCGGCAGCGGCACCACGCCGAGCCACACCGCGGCGGCGCGGCGCTTGGCGAGCGCGACCAGCCCGGCCGCGGCCAACGCGGCGAGCGGCATGCACGCGAGGTACGTGTAGCGATCCGCGGTCTTCTGCGCGCCGCTCTGCAGGAAACCGAGCACCGGCGAGACGACGAGCGCGTACAGCGCGAAGGCGACGACGATGCCCGGCCAACGCCGCCACGCGAGCACGCCGCCGACCACCGCGACCGCGACGACCGCGAGCGACGCGAGGTACACCGGCCGCGTGGGATCGAGGTCGCGCTCGAGGATGTACATCGGCGACAGGTCGACCGGCCAGAGCGACTTGCCGAGGTAGAACACCAGCCCATACGCCGCTTGCGCCGCGCGCTGCAGCAGCCCGTGCTCCGCCCACGGCACGACCGCGGCGCTCTCGCTCTGCGCCCACGCAGCCGCCGACGCCGCGCCGATCGCGAGCGCGAAGTACGCCCACTTCTCGACCACCAAATCCGCGAAGCTCTTGTCCGGATCGCGCTGGAGGCGGCGCAGCGGGAAGAGCTCGAGCGCGATCAACACGACGGGGAACGTCATCCCCCACGCCTTCGAGAGCAGCGAAAGCGCGAAGAGCAGCAGCGACACGACGGTCCAGAGCGCCTCGCCGAGCGCACGCGCGCGCAGCCACGCCGCGAGCGACGCGAGCAAGAACATCCCCGACAGCACGTCGCGGCGCTCGGTCGCCCACACCACCGACTCGACGCGCAGCGGATGGATCGCGTGCAACAACGCGCCGCAGAGCGCGGCGACCTCGATCGTCGTGTCGCCGAGCTCGCGCTCGAACGCGAGCGCGAGGATTCGCCGCAGCGCGAAGAACAGGAACACCGCGCCGAGCGCGTGCAACGCGAGGTTGGTCTGGTGCATCGCCTGCGCGACGCCGTGCTGGTCCAACACCGCCGCGACGGCCTGCGGGTTGCCGCCGGCGATCGCGGGCGCGCCGGAGCGCTCGAGATCGAGCGCGAGGCTCATCCACGAGAGCGGCTGCCAGTGGCCGAGCCACGACGTCGTCCACATCCAGGCGAGGTGCCGCTGCTCGAGCCCGGCCCACTCGGTCTGGTAGAGGAAGTTGTAGTCGTCGTCGAGCGCGGCGAAGCCCTGCGACAGCGCGGGCGCGAACGCGGCGAACGCGACCAACAGCACGACGAGCGGCGCGAGGCGCCGCAGCCAGGACACCGGCTCGCCGCTCGCGGCCGCGACGTCTGCTCTCTGCTTCGCCATGTCGAGTCGGCGATCGTAGCCGTCGGCCGAGTCGCGCGAAAGCGAGCGAGCGCGCCCCGCGGGGGACGCGCTCGCTCGTTTCGTCGTGCTCGGGCGGTCAGGGCGTGAAGGTCACGGCCCAGCCGTTCGAGAAGTTGTAGGTCGTGCCGCACGGACCGTTCGGATCGCGGAACCACGCCTGCAGGTAACGCGTCGCGCCCGGGGTGATCCACGTCGGCGTCGCCGCCGCCGGTTGGACGACCACGAAGCTCCCGGTCGCGCCGGAGCTCCGCACCGAGAAGCGGAACTTCGGCTGCACGCAGAGCAACCCGTCGCCGAACGGCGTGCCGAGGCCCGCGCCGAACTGCGTCGTGCCGAGGAACAACAGGCCGAACTTGTTGGTCGGCAGCTGGCTGACCTCGAACTGCGCGTCGTCCAGGGAGACGCTCGTGCCGCCGAGGTTGGCGAGCTTCGCGCCGAAGCCCGTCGAGTTCGCGCAGCCTTCGCCGGTCGCGCCGGGATTGCCGCACGGGCACGCGACGCCGGTGCCGTCGCCGAAGCAGAACGGCGTGCCGGTCGGGCTCTCGCACTCGTCGGGAACCAGGTTCGCGTTCAGGTCGAGGCTGACGCCGAGCGCGATGTCGCACGCGTCGAGCGACCCGTTCTGGTTGCAGTCGTTGCCGGAGAGCTCGCACGCGTCGGGCACGCCGTTGGCGTCGCAATCGGGCTCGCCGGCGAGGATCTCGCACGCATCGCCGACGCCGTCCTGGTCGCAGTCGGACTGCGTCGGGTTCGCCAGCGTCGGGCAGTTGTCGCAGAGATCGCCCGCGCCGTCGAAGTCGCCGTCGGACTGATCGGTGTTCGCGACCGACGGACAGTTGTCGAAGCAATCGACGACGCCGTCGACGTCCTGGTCGGCGTCGGCGACGCCGCAGCCGCACAGGCCGGGAGCGAGCTTGCTCGGATCGCTCGGGCAACCGTCGATGCAATCCGCGGTGCCGTCACCGTCGGTGTCGGTGTCCGCGACGCCGCAGCCGCACGCACCGGGCGCGAGCTTCGCCGGATCGTTCGGGCAGCCGTCGGTGCAGTCGGGCGTCCCGTCGCCGTCGGTGTCGGTGTCCGCGACGCCGCAGCCGCAGTCGCCGGGCGCGAGCTTCGCCGGGTCGTTCGGGCAACCGTCGTTGCAGTCGGGCGTCCCGTCGCCGTCGGTGTCGGTGTCGGGCACGCCGCAGCCGCACGCGCCCGGCTCGGTCTTGTTCGGATCGTCCGGGCACGCGTCGACGCCGACGGTGACGGTCAGCGTGTCCGACGCCGGCGTCGGCCAGTTGTCGACGGTCAAGCGCAACACGTACGTGCCGGCGACCGGAAACGTGACCGTCGCGGCGAGGTCGGTCGGGTTGGAGAAGCTCGCGGTCGCCGGACCGGAATCCTGCGTCCAGCGGTACGCCTCCGGCAAGCTGTTGATCACCAACGCGTGCGGCGAGACATCATCGATATAGGGCGAGATGTCGGTGTACGTGCCGTTCAGCATGTCGACTTCCGACAGCCGGTGGCCGACCAACGAACCGCTCGCATCGAGGTAGCCTTTGGACGCGTACATCTTTCCGTGCCAGAAGTGCAGCTCCTCGATCCGATAGCTCGGATCGATCGTCATCTGCCGGTAGAACGTCGCCGCGCCAGTCGCCGGATCGATGCGCACCATCTTGTTGGTGTTCTGATCGATCGAGTACAGCCAGCCCGTGGTGTCCTCGTACGCGAGCGAACGCATCAGCTGCCAACCGCTCATCGAGCTCGGCAGCGCGGTGACCGCGCCGGTCGTGCGGTTGAAGCGCAGGAGCTTCTTCTTCAACAGGTCGACGCCCCACAGACGATCACCGGCGGCGTCGTAAGCGAGGCTGTACACGTCTTGCCACGTGTTCTGCGGCCCGACCGGGAAGCACTCGCCGGTGTTCGGATCGACGGTGTAGAGGTAGCGCTTGAGGCTCTCGATCCCCCAGACCGTCGAGCCGATGTACACGAGGTCGCTCGGCCAACCGAAGATCTCCGCCGGGTTGTTGTGGTTGAACAGCGGACCGACCGCAGCGACGATCCCGTTCGCGTCGCACTTGACGATGCGGTTCTCGGTCGCGCCGTTGCCATCGGCGGTCCACCAATCGAGCGGCGAGCGATTGGTCACTTGGCCGGCGAGCGTCGCCGGCGACGCGAGCGCGACCGTCTGGTCGGGTCCGGCGTCGGGCACCGCCTGCGCGAACGCGGACGGAGCGAACAGGAGCGTGGTGAGGGCGGCCAGGCAGGCGGTCGTCTTCATGCGAGGTTGCGGGCTGGAGCGTGCGCGGTTGGGAAGTGGCTCTCGAGAGCGCTGTTGGACAGCCGAGCCAGGAAATCGGTTCCGTGGACGGCAGGTTTCGCCCCCGCTCCGACGCGGACCGGGAGGAGCGCGCGAGCGCCGACCAGCAGGGAAGAGTACCGCGCGGGTTGGACCGCCGGCCGGGCGCGCGTCAGGATCGCCCTAACCCCTCCCCGTCCCGACCGTTACCGCAGGTTCCAGCATGCACCTCGTCACCCCCCATCGGGCCGCGCTCGCCGCCTTCGCCGGCCTGCTCGGACTCGGCATCGGTTTCGCTCCGGCGACCGGAACGGTGGCATCGCCGCCGCCCCGACAGGAGGTCGCGGTCGAGACGCTCGCGGTCGCGGGCGGCGTGCACGTGCTCGTCGGTCGCGGCGGCAACGTCGGCGTGTTCGTCGGCGACGAGGGCGTGCTCGTGATCGACGACCAGATGAAGCCTACCGAGCAAGCACTGTTCGACGCGATCGACGCGCTGTCGAAAGCACCGTGGCGGTTCGTGCTCAACACGCACGTGCACGGCGACCACACCGGCAACAATGCGAGCTTCGGAGCGCGCGCGCCGATCGTCGCGCACGCGAACGTGCGAGCGAGGCTCGCCGATCCGAAGCGCGACGGCGGTCCGCTCGCGGCACCGGCGCTGCCGGTGGTGACCTTCGAGGAGGGGCTCGAGCTCCACCTGAACGGCGAACGCGTGCGCGTGAAGCACTTCGCGAACGCGCACACCGACGGCGACAGCGTCGTGTTCTTCGAGCGCGCGAACGTCGTGCACACCGGAGATCTCTTCTTCCACGGCCGCTTCCCGATCATCGATCTCGACCGCGGCGGCAGCGTGCGCGGCGTGGTCGAGGCGGTCGACGAGCTGCTGACGATGCTCTCCGACGACGTCCGGTTGATCCCCGGCCATGGAGCCCTCGCGCGCAAGTCGGACCTGGTCGCCTACCGCGACATGTTGGCGGACTCCCTGAAGCTGGTCGAGGCGGCGCAGCGCGAGGGCAAGTCGCTGGAGCAGATGCAGCAGGAGCGCGTGCTCTCGAAGTACGCGGCGCTCGCGCAACAGCCGAACAGCGAGCAGCGCTTCCTCGAGACGGTCGCGCGCGAGCTCGGCGCGAAGTGAGTCAGCGCGCGATCGGCCGCAGCTTGACGTTCTTGAAGGCGACTCGGTCGCCGTGGTCCTGCAGCGCGATCCGTCCGGTCTTGGCGAGCCCGTAGTCGGGCATCGCGGCGAACTTCGAGCCCGCGACGCGCGCCTTCCACGCGTCGGTCCAGAGCTCGTACTCGCACTGCTTCACGCCGTTCAACCAGTGCTCGACGTGCGCGCCGTCGACGACCAGCCGCGCGTGGTTCCACGTCGTGATCGGTTGGGTGTCGTCGAACTCGGGCGCATGCAACGCGTAGTTCGCGCCGGTCGAAGTCAGCGGGTCCTGGCCGTCGGCGTGACCCGCGTTGTCGAGCAACTGGAACTCGGGTCCGGTGCGCCAGACGGCGTCGAAGCCGTCGACGACGTGGAAGAAGACGCCGCTGTTGCCGCCGGGCCACAGACGCCAATCGAACTCGAGCTCGAAGCTGTCGAAGAGCTCCTCGGTGACGAGATCGCCGCCGTCGCCGACGCGCACGAGCTCGCCGTTCTCCGCGGCCCAGCCGGTCGGCGCGCCCTCCTTGCCGTAGTTCCTCCAGCCCGCGGTGCTCGCGCCGTCGAACAACGAACGCCAACCCTCCGCGCGCTCCGTGTCGGTCAACGAGTTGCGCGCCCCCGCCGGCATCGCGACGCGTTCGAAGCGCGGAAGGTCGACGCCAACCTGGGTCTGCACGCGTCGGCACCCAACCGGCCCGAACCAAGGTGGATCGGGGACGCCATGCACGCCCGCCATGCACTGCGCGACGTCCGGCGCGCCGGCCTCGCACGCGAGGAAGACACGTCGACGTTCGGCGTCGATCGAGACCCACGCGGGCGCGCCGACCACGCCCTCACGGCCGACCTGCCAGCGCTCCGGCTCCCATCCCTGCTCGAGCGCGAGCGGAGCCGAGAACTCGAGCTCGATTCCGTTCGCGAACCCGCGCGCGCCGACCCACGCGGGAACCCCGGCGTTCGGACGCGCGAGACCGAATCGTCCGCCCGAGGCCGAGAGCAGCGCGACGCTGCCGTCGCCAGCGGAGGCGCAGAGCGCGAAGTCGTCGTGCACGCGGCCCGCGGTCTGCGTTGCGAGCTCGAATCCCCCCGGCGCCGCGGCGACGGTGCACCGCGCGAGCGTGCCGCGCTGCGTCAGAGCGAAGCGCGCCGAAGTCTCCGCGAGCTGCACGCGCGCGAGCGCGGTCGACTCCGACAGCGCAGGGAAGCCCTCGACGCTCCACACGCGTTCCGCGACGAGCCCGAGCCAGTGCAATCGCACCGGCGCGGGAGCGCTCGCGGCGGCGCAGACGAGGAACGCACCGCCGAAGCCCGGAGCGACGCAGGCGCGCGTCGCGCCACGCAGGTCGTGCAACGTCGTGCGGCCGTCGGCGAGCGACGCGACCATCGCCTTCACGCCGGAATCGCCCTCGAAGATCAGCGCGGCGAGCCCCTGGTCGACCGCGAGCCCGCGGGGACGCGCGAACTCTCGGCCGGGGAGCTCGAGCGCGACGCGGTACTCGTCGGCGGTGCCGTCCCCGTCGCGATCGACCAGCTCGGTGAGCTCGTTCCTCTGCGCGACGAAAACGCGTCCGTCGCTGGTCGCGATGCCGCCCGGCTGATCGAGACCCGACGCGAACACCTTGGAGGTCGTCGCGCCGTTCGAAGTCTCGACGAGCCGCACCGCCGCGCGCGAGCCGCGTCCGACGACGAGCCATCGGCTCGCGCCGAAGCTCGCGAGCCCGACGGCCTCGTCGACCGCGGACGGCAGCATCGCGGACTCGAGCGTGAACGCGGGATCGAACTCGGGCGGCGGCGCTGCCGGCGCACGACGCGCCAGCGGTTGCTTCAGCCGCTTCACACCCGGTTCGGTGCGCGGCAGCGTGCGCTCGTGCGCCCAATCGCCGCGCGAGAGCGGCTGCCACTCGTGCCGTTCGTCGGCGTGCCACGCGAGGCCGAGCTCGACGTCGTCCGCGTTGCCCCAGGCGAGCAGCTCGAACGGATGCTCGCCGCGCTCGAGCTCGCCGAGCGAGAGCCGGCGCGTCGCGCGCGCGTTCGCGGAGAGCTCGTCGAGCACGACTCGGCCGTCGAGCACGAAGCGCGCGCCCGCCGGGAGCTCGAGCTCGAGCTCGCGCGGCCCCGTGGAGTCGACGCGCAACGCGCCGCGCACACGCGCGACCCAGCTCGTGCCGCCGAGCGGTTCCGGCGAACTCGCGCTCGAGAGCCACACCAGGGTCCACGACGGCGCTTCGAAGTTCAGCGGCTCGTACCCGCGCGAAAGCGGCCCGGCGACCGCCCACACCTCGACCAACGCGCCCGGCGCGAGCTTCGAGTCCGCAGCCGGCGCGGCGCGCTCCGGTTCGGCCGCGAGAGCCTCGGCGCGCGCGGGCTCCGACGCCGGAGCGTCCGCTTCACGCTCGGGCTCGGCGGCGACGGCGCTCGGCGCCGAATCGCGCGGCGCGGACGGCTCGCGGGTCGGCGCGCAGCCGACGGCGCAGGCGAACACGGCGCACGCGGGGACGAGGAGGCGCACCGCTCGCGCAAGAGAGCGTCGGCGTTTCACTTCGCGTCCTCCTTCGGCGGCGTGAAGAAGAAGTGGATCTCGTGCGTGCCGTTCTCGGGCTCGATCAACAGCCGCGCGTAGAGCTCGCGCAGCTTGACGCCGTCGACTTCGACCTCGCGCTCGCCCTCGGGCAGGATCCGGTCGTAGTCGACGTAGCCGACGCAGCGCGCGCGCACCAGCAACGCGAGCCGCACGCCCGCGGGGATGCCCGAGGCCTTGAAGCTGCGTCGCAGGCCGACCAGGCCCGGCACCAACCACGGCGCGACGCTGGTCGGATCGGCGTCGAAGTCCTCGGGGCGCTCGAACTCGGGCGTCTCCTCGATCTGGATCCTCGCGCCGCTCGCGGTGACGAGCTCCCAGCGCAACGTCACTTGCCCGTTCTGGAAGCGGTGGCCCTTGAAGTGCGTCTCCGCGAGCTTCGCGTTGCCGCCTTCCTCGACCCACCACACCGCGCCTTCCGGTCCCTCGGTGTGGATCGCGCCGCCGAGCTCGAAGCCGCGCTTGCCTTCGAGCACGTCGCCCGCGAACGCGCTGACCAGCGACGCGTGCTCGAGGTCGTACACGACGCCGAGCGAACGATCGAGCCGCGCGACCAGCACGCGCTCGTGCCCGTTCCACGCGCCGCGGAACGCCCACGGATCGCTCGGTCGTTCGGTCCGGTCGGGGCGGACGAACGTGGCGAGGATCACCAGGATGAAGACGCCGGGATGCATCAGCGAGGCGAGTTCATCCTGCCAGGCGGGAGCGCGCCGCTCCAGGCCCGTGTCGTCGACCGTCGGTGTCGTTCAAGGCGACGGGAGCGGCGCCGCGTCGCCGCCGCACGGCGTGGCGACGAGCTCCAAGAGCCTCCGCCACTTGGCGAGCAGGTAGGGATCGCCGGCGAGTCGCGGCCGGATCGCGTCCGGGGAGCACATCAGCACGGCGAAGAGCTCGGCCTTGTCCTCTTCCACCCCGGAGGTCGCGTAGTCGTCGACGAAGCCGGTGGTCGCGGTCTCGAGCAGCGAGGTGCTCGGCTCGTGCTGGCGCGTCACGCCGCCTCCGCCGTACGTGAAGCCGCGCGGATTGAGCGCCGACCAGTGTTCGTCGGTCCACAGCTCGCCGTCGTCGAATCGATCGAACGAGTGGAAGAACTCGTGGTGGACCACGCGCCGGACGTACGACTCCTGCTCCGCGCCGAGAGCGACGTCGAAGTACAGCAGGCCCGCGTCGAAGACCGGGATCGAAGCGCGCGGCTGGACGTCCCAACGGAGCTCCGAGCAGAACACGACCGCTTCGAGGCGCGCGGTCTCGATCCAGCAGCGCGGGTAGTCGCTCCATTCGTCCGCGAGCCAGAACGCGAAGCGCGCGACGTCGTCGGGGTGCGCCGCCTCGAAGCGGACGTCGCCGCCGGTGCTCGGCGAGGCCTCGATGCGGAACTGCAGGCCGAGGCGCTTGCCGAGCTCGTCCAACGCCGCGTTCGCCGCACCGGGGAGCGCGCCCGCGCCCGCGGTCCAATCGGGAGCGGAACGGTGACGCCCGAGCCACAGCGTCCCGCCCAGCAACGCGAGCGACGCTCCGCCCAACGCGATGCGAGCGCGCGGGCGCAGCGTCACTTCTCCGCGAACGCGGCGTCGAACGCGATCTTCGAGCGCGGGAAGTCGAGCTTCTTGACGAACGCCGCAGCTTCGGTGGCGCCGTGCTCGCGATCCATCATCGGATCCTCCCACTCGACGGTCAGCGGGCCTTGGTATCCGAGGTGGTTCAGCACGCGCACGATCGACTCGAAGTCGATGCGGCCGTGGCCCGGCGAGCGGAAGTCCCAGAAGCGTCCGTCGGTGCCGAAGTCGCTGTGGCCGCCGAAGACGCCGATCGGCGTCGGACGCTCCGACCACCACACGTCCTTCACGTGGACGTTCCAGATCCGCGAGGAGAACGCGCGTAGGAACGCGAGGTAGTCGACGCCTTGGTAACCGAAGTGCGACGGATCGAAGTTGAACCCGAAACGCGGATGGCCGCCGAGCGCCGCGAGCGCACGCTGGGTCGAGACGACGTCGAACGCGATCTCGGTCGGGTGGACTTCGAGCGCGAAGCTGACGTCGAGCTTGTCGTACGCGTCGAGGATCGGCTTCCACGCTTTCGCGAAGCTCGCGAAGCCTTGCTCGAGCTGCTTCGGCAGCACCGGCGGGAAGCTGTAGAGCAGATGCCAGATCGGGCTGCCGGTGAAGCCGACGACGACCGTGCGTCCGCTGCGCGCGAGCTGGTCCTTGACGCTCTTCGGCGCTGCGTCGAAGAACTTCCGAGCGGCCTTGCCGGTGTCGATCATCTCCTTCGCGGCGCGCTTCTGCACTTGCGCGGGATCGCCGTCGCCCCAGACGTGCTTCGGCAGGATCGCCTTGTGTCGTTCGTCGATCGGATCGCTCACCGCCTGGCCGACCAGGTGGTTCGAGATCGCGAAGCAGCCGAGGTTGTGCGCGGCGAGCAGCTCCCACTGCTTCTTGCAGTAGTCCTTCTCGGTCAACGCGCGCTGGACCTCGAAGTGATCGCCCCAGCACGCGAGCTCGAGGCCCTCGTAGCCGAACGACTTGGCCTTCTTGCAGAGCGTTTCGAGCGGCAGATCCGCCCACTGACCGGTGAACAGCGAAACGGGGCGCGGCATGTCGATTCCTCGCGGGGTTGGGAGTGGAGTCTAGCGCACGTCGGAGAGCTGGATCGCGGTGCGCTCGCGCGCCGAGACCAGCGCGGCCTCGAGCACGCGTTGGGTCTGGTAGGCGTCCTCGAAGTCCGGCAGCGGCAGCTCGGGCGCCTCGCCGCCGAGCACGCGCAGGATGTCGGCAGCCATGTTGACGAAACCGTGCTCGTAGCCGAGCACGTGCGCGTCCGGCCACCAGTGCTTCGCGTACGGGTGCCCGCCGGCGGCGGATGTGCTCATGATGCGCTGCCAACCGCGGGTCTCGAGCGGCTGGGTCCCGTCGCAGAACCAGAGCACGTTCATGTCCTCGAACGAGAAGCGCAGCGAGCCCTTCTCGCCGTTCAGCTCGATGAAGTTGTCGTTCTGGTGGCCGTGCGCGAGGCGGGTCGCCTCGAAGCTCGCGGTCGCCCCGCCGGCGAAGCTCGCCAGGAACAGCACGCAGTCGTCGACGTCGCTCTTGCCCTTCTTCTTCGTGCCCGGGATCACCCGTTCCTTCACGAACGTGCGCTCGATCGCGCCGTGGATCTCGGCGATCTCCTCCCCGACGAGGAAGCGCGCGAGGTCGACGATGTGCGCGTTGAGGTCACCGTGCGCGCCCGTACCCGCGTGCTTCTTCTGGAAGCGCCACAAGAGCGGCGTGTCCGCGCCGCCCCAGCTCTGCAGGTAGTGCGCGCGCACGTGGTAGACGCGGCCGATGCGGCCGGCTTGCACGAGCTTCCACGCGAGCCCGACCGCGGGGCAACGACGGTAGTTGTACCAGACGAACGTCTTCGCCTTGCGCTTCGCCTTCTTCGCGGCGTCGCGCATCGCGCGCGCGTCCGCGAGCGAGCCCGCGAGCGGCTTCTCGCACGCGACGTGCTTCGACGCTTCGAGCATCGCGATCGCTTGCTCGGCGTGCACGTCGTTCGGCGTGCCGACGTCGACGAGCTCGATCTCGTCGTCGGCGGCGAGCGTGCGCCAGTCGGTGGTCCACTTCTTCCACCCCCAATGCTTCGCGAAGGCCTCGATCTCGCGCGCGTCGCGCGCGGCGACGGTGTGGCGCTCCGCGGTGCACGCGAGCTCGAAGAAGTGGTTGACCTGGCTCCAGGCGTTCGAGTGCGCCCGGCCCATGAACTTCTGGCCGATCAACGCGACCTGCACGGCACGCGACATGTGGATCCTCCGCGGAAAAAGGGCCGCTCAGGATAGCGAGCCCGCCGCTCGCGGGCCCGTGCGCGCCGGCGCGGGAAGTTTCTTGCCCCATCGCGCGCCCTACCTTCGGAAGCCCCTCTCGCCCCGACGTTCGGTCGACCGGCCGGCCTCGGAGCGCCACAGGAGGAGAACCATGCACCGTGCGACGACCTTGACCTGCGTATCGATCGCCTTCGCCGCCGCGGCGAGCTCGGACGCGTCCGCGCAATCGAAGATCTTCCAGCTTGCAGGCGTGTCGGCGGGAGATGCGTTCGGCGCCGCGGCGAGCCGCGCGGGCGACGTCGACGGCGACGGCCTGATCGACTTCGCTCTCGCGAGCACGAAGGGCGGCGGCGGCAAGGGCTACGTCGACCTCTTCTCCGGGCTGCGCGGCACGGCGATCCGCACGCTCTCCGGCACCGGCATCGGCGAGGACTTCGGCGCGGCGCTCGCGGACCTCGGCGACCTGGACGGCGACGGTCGCGGCGAGCTCGCGGTCGGCGCGCCGCTCGCGAGCCCGAACGGCATCGGCTCGGGCCGCGTCGACGTCTTCGCGGGCGCGACCGGCGGGTTGCTCTTCTCGCTCGCCGGTGATTCCGCCGGCGACCACTTCGGTTTCGCGCTCGCGCGCCTCGGCGATCTCGACGGCGACGGCGTCGCCGAGCTCGCGATCGGCGCGGTCGACGACGATCCGAACGGGATGAGCTCCGGCTCGGTGCGCGTGGTCAGCGGCAAGTCCGGCGCGAAGCTCTACACCGTCGACGGCAACGGCTCCAACACGCTCTTCGGCTTCGCGATCGCCGCGCTCGACGACCAGGACGGCGACGGCGTCGCGGACTTCGCGATCGGCGCGCCGTGCGCTCCCGGCGTCCAACAGCCGGGCTCGGTGCGCCTGGTCTCCGGCGCGAACGGCGCGACGCTGCAGACACAGAGCGGTTGGTTCGCCCTCGACGGCTACGGCTCGGCGCTCGCGAACGCGGGCGACGTCGACGGCGACGGGCTCGACGACGTGTTGCTCGGGGCGCCGCAGACGCAGGCGCAGAAACGCGGGTACGTGCAGGTGTGGACCGCGGGCTTGACCAACCTGCAGTGGGACGTCGCCGGCGACTCGAACGGCGACGCGTTCGGCGCGGCGGTCGCGGCCGCGGGCGATCCCGACGGCAACGGACTCGCGGACTTCGCGGTCGGCGCGCCCGGCGACGACGACTCGGGCTCGGACTGCGGCTCGGTGCGCGTGCTCTCGGGCATCAGCGGCCAGGCGCTGTTCACGCAGTTCGGCGCGTCGGCGGGCGCGAAGCTCGGCCAACGCCTCGACGGAGGTTTCGACGCGAGCGGCGACGGCGAGAGCGATCTGCTCGCCTCCGCCCCCGGCGAGGGCGCGAACGGCGCGGCGCGCTTGGTGTCGACGACATCGCTCTCGCTCTCGACCGATGTGCACACCGCGTCGCTCGCGGCGCTCGGCAAGCAGAGCCTGACGCTCTCCGCCGATCCCTTCCTCTTCGCCGGCAAGGACTACGCGCTGCTCGGCTCGATGAAGGGGATCACGCCGAACACGACTTTCGGCGGACTCTCGCTGCCGCTCGCGTTCGACCGCTACTTCCTCTACACGACCCGCAACGTCAGCGGGCCGATGACCAGCGCCCGCGGCAAGCTCGACGCGAACGGCCGCGCGATCGCGACGTTCGATTCCAACGTGCTTCCGAAGCACCTACCGTTCGCCGGCCAGACCTTCTTCCACGCGTTCGCGGTCACCGATGCGGGCGGTCAGGCCCTCTTCGTGTCGAACGCGGTGCCGATCACGATTCTTCCCTGATGCTAGTGGGGTGATGTGTCGCCGCCTCGGCACCCTGCGTGCCGGGGCGGCGCTTGCTTTCGAGCACGCGCTCGACGAGCTCCGGCGGCGTGCCGATCGAGATCACCTCGACCCGGCCGAGGTGCGCGCGCGCTTCGGCAGTGGCGAAGCCGACCTTCGGCGCGGCGAACGTCGTCGTCAGGTCGACGTGCGGCGCGATCGGTCGGGCGACGCCGAGGTCGGCGTCGAGCCCGCTCGGCAGATCGAGCGCGACCCGCAGCGGCGCGCGGCACGCGTCGAGCGCGCGCACCCACGCGAGCGCGTCGTCGCGCAGCTCGCCTCGGAAGCCGGTGCCGAGGATCCCGTCGACCCACACGTCCCCCACCGCGTCCAGCCAGCGCGGATCCGGCCGCGCCAGCGTCGCGATCGCGAACCCGCTGCGCTCGCAGATCGTGCGCATCGTGCGCGCGTCCCCGGAAAGCGCGTCCCCGGGGAGCGCGTCACCGGGGCAGAGGCTCGCGACCCGGACCTCGACGCCGCGCGCGCGCAGGTGACGCGCGACCACGTAACCGTCGCCCCCGTTGTTGCCGCGTCCGCAGACGATCGAGACCACGCGCGGAGCGCGGCCGTGCGCGAGTTGGAACGCCGCGAGCAACGCCTCGGCAGCGCCGCGGCCGGCGTTCTCCATCAGGACGACGCCGGGGATGCCGAGCTCCTCGATCGCGATCCGATCGAGCTCGCGGACCTCGTCGCGCGTCAACGCGTGGATCGACATCGTAGCCATTGTGCTCTGACCGAGTTCGAACGTCCACGCGCCGTGCGGACGCTACCCTTGCGGCCCATGGCTCGCGTGCGCTTCACTCCGCACCTCGTGCGCTTCTTCCCCGACCTCTGCGAATGCGAGGTCGACGCGGCGTCGGTCCGGGATGCGGTGCAGGAGCTCGATCGGCGCTTCCGCGGGCTCGCCGCGTACCTCGTCGACGAGAGAGGCGCGCTGCGCAAGCACGTCGTCATCTTCGTCGACGAGCGCGCGCTGATCGATCGCGAGACGCTCGCGGATCCGCTGGGCCCCGCGAGCACGATGTACGTCTTCCAGGCACTCTCCGGAGGTTGATGCGATGCGCGGCGACACGCTGCTGCTCGGAACCCGCAAGGGTCTGTTGATCTACGAACGCAAGGGATCGGACTGGCGCCTCGCGCGCGTGGCGCACTCCGGCACGCCGGTCGCGTACGCGGCGGTCGATCCGCGCAACGGCGCGATGTGGGCGTGCCTGGATCACGGGCATTGGGGGCAGAAGCTGTCGCGTTCGCGCGATCGCGGCGCGACGTGGGAGGAGCTCGCGGCGCCGCGCTACCCCGACGGATCCGAGATCTCCGACGGCTTCCCGGTGCCCGGCACCGAACGCCCGCGCAAGCCTGCGACGCTGCGCTACCTCTGGGTCTTCCAGGAAGGCGGCCGCGACGAGCCCGGGCGCGTCTACCTCGGCACCGAACCCGGCGGCCTGTTCGTCTCGAACGACGACGGCGCGAGCTTCGAGCTCGTGCGCGGCCTCTGGGATCACCCCTCGCGGCTGGTCGCGTGGTCGGGCGGCGGACGCGACCACCCGGGGATCCACTCGATCGTCGTCGACCCGCGCGATTCGCGGCACGTGCTCGTCGCGATCTCGAGCGCCGGCGTGTTCGAGACGCGCGACGGCGGCGCGACCTGGCACCCGCGGAACCTGGGAACGACGGTCGACTACTCCCCGACGCCCGACGTCGAGGTCGGCCAGGACGTGCACTGCCTGGTCGCATGCCCCGCGGCGCCCGATCGCCTCTGGCAACAAAACCACTTCGGCATCTGGCGCAGCGACGACGGCGCCGCGAATTGGATCAAGGTGTCGCAGCCCGAGGGCCCCGCGCGCTTCGGCTTCCCGATCGCCGTCGACGAGCGCGATCCGCGGACGGCGTGGGTCGTGCCCGCGAAGAGCGACCAGGACCGCGCCGCGTTCGGCGAGCGCCTGACGGTCTGCCGCACCACCGACGCCGGCGCGACGTGGACCCCGCTCCGCGCCGGCTTCCCCGACGAACCGACGTTCGACATCGTCTACCGCCACGCGCTCGACCTCGCGGGCTCCCGGCTCGCGCTCGGCAGCACCACCGGCAACGTGTACTGGAGCGACGACCGCGGCGATTCGTGGCGCGCGCTGTCGCACCACTTGCCGCCGGTCTACTCGGTGCGCTTCGCCTGACTCGACGCGTCGGCGGTACGCAGGTCGACGCGCTCGAAGATCAGGTAGTCCTGCTCCCAACTGCGCGGCAGGCGCGCGGGATCGGGATGCAGATCGCCATTGCCGTTCTCGTTGAAGCGCTGGATCGGCCGGTAGCGCGCGGCGAGCTCCGCATCCGCGAGGAAACGGCCCAAGCGGTATTCGTTGACGACCCAAACGACGTATTCCGGCGCGTGCGCGCGCAGCACGTCGCACTGGTGCGAGAAGTGCAGCGCTTCCGGCCACACCAGTCCCTCGCTGTCGAGGATCCGCGCGCCGCTCAGGAAACCGATCGCGCCGATGTCGGACGCGAGCACCGTGACACCGCGCTCGCCGAGCCGCGCGCCGCGCGCCCAATTCGCGAGCGGCTCGTACACGTTCGGCGTGATCCGGTCCTTGTGGTTCGCCGCGACCCACGAGATCGAGCCGAGCGCTCCGAGCGCGAGAGCCGGCGCGAGAGCGAAGCGCACCGCTCGGCCGCGCGCCGCGCCGCGCAGCGCACCGACGCGCTCGACCACGGATTCGAGGCCGAGCCCGAGAGCGACGCACCACGACACCAACGCGACGTAGTAGTACCACCCCCACGTCTTGGTCCCGACG
Organism: Planctomycetota bacterium; assembly: GCA_020847695.1. GTDB lineage: Bacteria > Planctomycetota > UBA1135 > UBA1135 > JACRIN01. Next base: position 4,966 of record JADLBP010000209.1, on the reverse strand, counting down.
AACGCATAGGAGGCGACCATCGCCGCACCGAGGAAGAGCAGCGGTCGCACGCGCGACGCCGGCAGCAACCCGCGCAGGTAGCCGAGCGCCGCGAACGGCACCAGGAGCTTCATCGGCAGCGTCGGGCCGAAGCCCTGCGCGAGGATCTCGGGCACGCGCGTCAGCTTGGTCGCCCACGTCGAGTGCTTGCCCTTCGCGACCACCGACTGCGGGATCGGTTGGCCGTACACCTGGAGCAGCGTCAACGTCGACACGAGACCGATCACGACGACGGGCACGACGAAGCGCAACAGCGCGCGCCGATCGCGGCGTTGGATCCACGCGAGCGCGGCGAGCAGGAAGAGCGACTCCGGTCGCACCAGGCAACAGAGCCCGCCGAGCACCCCCGACGCGAACGCCCAGCCGCCTTGCGCCGCGGTGATCGCGCCGAGCGCGAGCGCGACCAAGAGCGGCGGCTCCATCCCGCCGATCGCGATCCGCGCGATCTGAGGCACGGCGGCGAACGCTCCGAGCGCGACGACCGTGACCATCGGTCGGCGGCCGAGCAGGTGCGCGAGCAGCACCGCGGAGATCGACTCGCAGAGGATGTTGAACGCGATCGAGCTCTTGACGATCGGCAACCCGACCGCCGCGAGCGCCGAGAGGATCAGCGTGTAGAGCGGTGTCGTGGTCCCGAGCACCGGCTCCCACTCCGCTCCGGGGTTGTATTGGAGGCCCTTGCCCTGCGCCAGGTTCTCGGCGTAGCGGTAGGTGATGAACGCGTCGTCGTAGATCGGGAAGCTCTGCAACGCGATCACGCGGCAGATCGCGAGCGCGACCACCAAGACCCCCACCGCCGTCCAGTTCAGACGCGCGTCGGTCGCTCGAACGGCGTCGGGGGTCATGCGCTCCTCGGCGCCGGGAGCGCCGGCCGCACTACGAACCCAACGCCCGGAACGGATCCGGAAAAAACGACGGGGCGGCAGGAAATCGGGGGAGGGAGCGACATGGGACGACGGCCAACATCCTTTCGGCCGCGCGAGCGTTACTCATTTAAGGGGAAAACGCTCCCCGCGCGAAGCCGCGACGCCCGGAAAGCTGGGGCGGAGGCGCCGAGAGCCCCCTCCGCGCCGCGGAGGGCGTTCAGCGGCGCTGCGCCGCGACCCCTTGGAGCTTCACCCGCATCGTTTCGACCTTGCCGTCGCGGCGGACGGACACCGGCACCTCGTCGCCGATGTCGTAACCGTCGAGCGCGTCGCGGAGCTCCTCCATCGAGCGCACCTGCCGGTTGCCGACGCCGACGATCACGTCGTACACCTCGTCTCCGTTGTCGCGCATCCTCGGCGGCTGGATGCCGGCGCGCGCCGCGGCGCCGCCGCTCTCGACACCCGCGACGATCAGCCCGCCGGCGCGCAGGAAGCGCGACGCGCGCTCGTTGATCGTCACGCCGAGACCCGGTCGCTCGACGTCGGTGCCGCTGATCAGCTTGGGCACGATCCGGTTGATCGTGTCGACCGGCACGGCGAAGCCGACGCCGGAGCTCGTGCCGCTCGGGCTCAGGATCGCGGTGTTCATGCCGATCAGCCGGCCCGCGGAATCCATCAACGGACCGCCGGAGTTGCCCGGATTGATCGCCGCGTCGGTCTGCACGACGTTGCGGATGCGGCGGTCGCTCTTCGAGCGGATCTCGCGGTTCAGGCCGCTGATGATGCCGGTGGTCAGCGTCTGGTCGAGCCCGAACGGGTGGCCGATCGCGTACACCTTCTGCCCGACCTGCAGGTCGGACGAACGGCCGATCTGGAGCGGCACGAGCTTGTCGCTCGGCGCGTCGACCTTGAGCACGGCGATGTCGCTGTCGGGGTCGACCCCGACCGCCGCGGCGTCGAACGTGTCGCCGTTCGCGAACGTCACCTTGAAGCGCGAGCCGTTCGCGACGACGTGGAAGTTGGTGACCACGTGTCCGTCGTCGTCCCACACGAAGCCGGAGCCGGTGCCCTGCGGCACCTCGGTGACGTCCATGTCCCAATAGCTCGTCCGGTAGAGCCCGATGTTCGTGACGTTGACCGTCGCTGGCGAAACGGAGCGGAAGAGCTCGACCGTGCGCCGTTCGTCGGGCTCGAGCTCGGTGCGTTCGGCGACCGCGCGCGGTTCGGCGCTCGAAAGCGCGCACGCGGCGTCGCCGCGTCCGGAGAAGTGCCAGACCAGCGCCAGGGAGAGCACGGCGACGAAGAGCAGCGAGGTCGCGGCGCGTCCGGCGCGCCGGGCGCGCTCCGCGGAAGCGGACCGACCGGACCGAGCGCCGTGCACGAGCTTGCGAAGCGTGTTCATCGTTGTTCAGGTTCCTCCGTGGGAGCCGGCGTACGAGGCGGGTCGCCCGCTCGTTGGAGATCTTCGGCGGCGCGCTCGAAGCCCTCGCGCAGCTCGGCCCAGGCGTCGGCGCCGACCTCGGCGAGGGAGTCGAGCTTCTCGCGCGCCTTGACCTTGCGCGCTTCGACGTCCTCGAGCGCCTTGCGCCACTGATCCGCGGCCTCGCCGCGTTGCTCGTCGAGCTTGCTCCGGAGCTCGCGGGCCTCCTGATCGAGCCGCTCGACCGCCGCCTCGAGCCCGGCGCGGGCGCGCTCCTTCTCGACCTCGAAACGCTCGCGGGCGCGAGCTTCCTGCTCCGGCGAGCAACCGACGAGACCCCCGAGCAACACGAGCCAGCAGAAAGTGCGCATGATCGTTCGATTCTAGTCGCTGCGCCGCGCCTTCCCAGCCGTCGCGAGCCCCGCCGCCCGAAAGCTCGGCGACCTCGAGCTCGGCGGCGCGAGCTCGCAGCCGCAAGCTCGGACGCGAAAGCGCGACTGCGGCGACTCCATCGCCGGGAGCGCGATCTCCAACCGCCCGGCCGCCGGGACCGTGGTAGGATTCGCTCCGACATGGCGCTCTCGCATCCTTGGTGTTCGCCCCGGCGGCCCGCGGTTCCCGCGGAGGCCCGAGGACCGAGCGCCTGACCCGCTCCTCCCCGACCTCCGACGCGCGCCGAGGGCCTCCGACAGGAGGCCTTTTTCGTATCCAGAGTTCCCCCACGCTTTCCCCGATCCACGCAAACATGGAGTGCCCTTCGCCGGACCGACCTCGCGCGTCCTCGATGACGCGCAGAGGAGCGCCCTCCGCGCGAAGCCGCCCGAACCGAGCTTCGCTCGATCCGCGAAAGCTCCTCTCGCTGCTCGACAACCGGAGTCGCACCTTGAAGCCGTCCCACCCGATCGCCGTCCCGTCCGCGCGCCAACCGAGGGTCCTCCAAAGCTCCGCGCCGCGCGCGTGGTGCGCCGCGAGCACCCGTTCGAGCCTCGCCGAGGAGACGCGCGCACGCTCCGGCGCGGAGGTCCGGCGATGAGCGCGCGAGACGCGCTGCGCCGGGTCCTGCGCGGCCAGACGCTCGGTCGCGACGAAGCGCGCGAGCTCTTCGTCGCCGTCGCGCAGGAAGAGGCGTCGGCCGACGACACCGCCGTGCGCAGCGCGCTGTTCGCGGCGCTCGCGACCCGCGGCGAGAGCGTCGACGAGCTGCTCGGCGCCGCCGAAGCGCTGCGCGCGACCGAACGGCGCTTCGAGCACCCGTTCGCCGACGCCGTCGACTTCAGCGGCACCGGCGGCGACGCGTTCTACACGTTCAACGTGACCGCGGCCGCGGGCTTGGTCGCGGCGTCCGCCGGGGCGCGCGTGATCCTGCAGGGCGAGCGCGCGCTCGCGACCGCATGCGCGAGCGCCGACTTGCTCGAAGCCGCCGGCCTGTCGCTCGACCTCGAGCCCGAGGCGTCGGCCCAGGTGCTCGAAGAGGTCGGGATCACGTTCCTCTACACCCCGACCTACCACCCGGTGCTCGCGGCGACCGCGGCGCTGCGCCGAGCGCTCGGCGTACGGACGCTGCTCGACCTCGCGGCTCCGCTCGCGCACCCCGCGCACGTCTCGCGCCAAGTCGTCGGCGTCGGCGAGCGCGTGCGCGCGGCGCGCGTCGCGGCGGCGCTCGGAGAGCTCGGCACCGAGCGCGCGTTCGTCGTCCACGGCGCGGGCGGCGCGGACGAGCTCACGCTCGCCGGCGAGAACCTGGTGCTGCCGCTCGGCGCGGCCGAGTCGGCGAGCTTCGACGCGCGTGCTCTCGCGCTGCCGCCTTCGTCGGTCGGCGCGCTCGCTGGCGGCGACCGGCGACGGAATCTCGCGCTGCTCGAGCGGCTGCTCGCCGGCGAGAACGGGCCGATCTGCAACGCGGTCGTCCAGAACGCCGCGGCCGTGCTGGTGGTCGCCGGCCTCGCGCGGAGCCCCGGCGAAGGCGCGGAGCTCGCGCGCGCGGCCCTGCGGCGCGGACACGCGCGCAAGACGTTGGCGCGGTGGCTCGAGACCTCCGCGCGCCTGTGCGAGGCGGCGTGAGGACTCGGACGCCCCGCGCTCGGCCGCCGCGGGACCGCGGGCTCATCCCCGACGGCCGACGGATCCGATAGACTGGGCGCCATGCTCGGCGAGCTCCCCTTCGGCCTGAACAGCGAGCCGGTCAAGTACACGCTCGTGGTGCTCTCGGCCCCGTTCTGGTGGCCGTTCGTCAAAGCGATGTGGGAGGAGCTCAACGAATCGCTCGCCGAGGAAGGCGGGTTGTTCGGAGAGGAGCCCGACGCGACCGAGCTCGCCCGCATGCGCGGCGACTACACGCGCGAGACGCCGATGGTCAGCGATCCGTGGGAGAAACCCTCGCGCGGCTCGGCCAAGGTCGCCGCCGCGACGCGTGAGCTCGAGGCCGAAGTCGAACGCGAGCGTCGCGGCGGCTTCCGCAATCGCTGAGCGAAGCCCGCCGAGTCCTCGCGCGAACGCGCGCAGCTTTGCGCCTCGGACTCTGCCCCTCACCGCTGTGCCAAAAAGCGCGCGAAGTGCGCCACCGCGGCGGGTTCGTGCGGTCTGTGCGGGTTGGACTCCAAAGGAGGATCGACTCGCCATGGCCTTCAAGCCCCGTTTCTGC
>JADLBP010000208.1 GCA_020847695.1 Planctomycetota bacterium | reverse complement strand
GCACCTCGGCGATGCCGATCTTCCGCTGCGCGGTCTTGAAGAGCAGCTCCTGGACGATCGCGGGGCCGGGCGAGAACGTCTTCGCGACGTCGATCGCGCGCAGCGTCTCGGCGCGCCAGCAGCGGAATCCCGAATTGCAGTCGCGCACGGTCACGCCGAGCATCATCCGGATGTAGAGGTTCGCGCAGCGCGTCAGCACTTGCCGGAAGAGCCCGCGTTGTGCGTCGCGGCCGCCGAGCACGCCGCGCGAGCCGAGCACCAGTCCGACCTCCTCGCCGCGGCGGTTCAGCCGCTCGATCATCACCGGGATGTAGCGCGGTTGGTGGCTGTGGTCCGCGTCCATCTCGATCACCGTGCTCGCGCCGAGCTCGAGCGCGCGCACGAAGCCGTCGCGTCCCGCGCGACCTCGGCCCTTGTCGCTGGTGCGGTGCAAGAGGTGCAGCCGGGGCTCGGTCTTCGCGGCCTCCTCGACGAGCTTCCACGTGCCGTCGGGCGAGTGGTCGTCGATCACCAGCACCTCGAAGTTCGGACCGAGGGCGAGCAACTCCCGCGCGAGCGGCAGGATGTTCTCCGCCTCGTTGTAGGTCGGCACCGTGCAGACCACGAGATCGGTCGTAGGCGAGGGCCGAGGCATGGGATCGGCGGCGGGGGCGTGAAACCTTACTCGACCGCCGCGGGGGCGGCAAACGCGCTTGCCGGTCGACGCACGTCCGCTATGCTCTTCGCCCTCCATCGACGGCCGAGCGGTCGGCCGCGCGCACGCAACGTTCCAGTCGTTTCGGTGCCTTCGGGCGCCCGTGGCCCATGCAAAGTCCGCCGTCCGCCAAGGTCTTCGTCGAAGGTCGTTACAAGAAGCTCTGCCGCGACTTGCCGCAGACCGTGTTCTTCTGCCCCGATTGCAAGGGACACCCGCGGCGGCGCAAGGGCTGCGCGCGCTGCGAAGGTTTCGGCAAGCTGACGCGCGATTCGGTGCAGGAGCTGATCGGCTGGGTGCTCGGCGGCGCGCTGAAGACCCGCAAGAACAAGTTCCACGGCGCGGGCCGTGAGGACGTCAACGTCCGGATGCTCGGCACGGGCCGGCCGTTCGTGATGGAGTTCCTCGGCCCGAAGGTCTTCGACATCGATCTCGCCGCGGTCGAGGCCGAGATCAATCGGCGCAACGAGGGGCGACTCGAGGTCCACGGGCTGCACTGGACCGAGAAGGGCCGCGTGCGGATCGTCAAGGAAGAGAAGCACGCGAAGGAGTACCGCGCCGCGGTCAAGGTCGAGCGCGACATCGAGCCCGCGAAGGCGACCGCGCTGGTCGGCAAGCGGCTGACGATCGTCCAGCACACTCCCGAACGCGTCGCGCACCGCCGCGCGGACCTCGATCGCGAGCGCTGGATCGAGGTGCTGTCGGTCGAGAAGACCGGCGAGCTCGTCTACGACGTCGTCCTGCGCACCGAGCACGGCACGTACGTCAAGGAAGCGATCAGCGGCGAGAACGGCTCGACCCGACCGTCGCTCGCCGAGCTCTTCGGCGTGCCCTGCGAGTGCCTCGAGCTCGACGTGACCGCGATCCTCGACGAGGGCGGCAAGCGCGAGAACGAATTCGGCGCCGAAATCGTCGTCCGCGAGCCGTAGCCCGGCGCGAACCGCGTCCGGCGAAACCACTCGGCGCTCGCGCACGCCGCGGGTTCGTTTCGGGTCGTGGCGTGCCCGCGCGACCTCGGCTCGCTCGGATCGCGCGCCCGAGCCCCGCGCCGCGCGCGAAACCGCGTTCCCGGTGGAACCCGAGAGGCCGAAGGCCCGTCCAGCGTCGCGGTAGAATGCAGGTTGACCCTTCGCTCGCGCGCCCTCCGAAACGCACCTCGATGAAGCACCTTTCGATCCTCGTCGCCTCGATCGCCTTCCTTTGCGCTTGCCGAGCGGACGAGCGCGCCGCACTCGGCGAGGCCCAGCGTCCCAAGCCGGTCGCGGAACGCGTGTCGCCGGCGCCCGCGCTCGCCGAGGACCGCGAAACCGAGCAAGGCATGGAGGAGGAGATCGAAGAGCGCGCTGGAGAGCGCCGCGCCTGGATCGAGCGCCGCCACAGGACCGCGCCCGGCGTCGACTGGCGCGAGATCGAGCGCCGCAACGGCGAGGCCGAGATGGCGCGACGCAACGCGCTCGCCCGCAGCCGCGCGCCCGGCGGTTCCGAGAAGGCGCTCTCGCCGTGGACCGAGGTCGGCAGCAAGAACCAAGCGGGGCGCATGTGGTGCGCGACGCTCGCGAGCGACGGCTTCTCGCTCTACTCGGGCTCCGATCTCGGCGGCCTGTGGAAGGGCAACCTCGCGGCTTCGTCGTGGACGCCGCTCGGCGACGGGCTGTATGGCGGCGTGTACGAAGTGGTGTCGATCCCCGGCGAGTTCCCCGGCGATCCCGACGTCGTGCTCGTGCTCGGCGCGTCGAACGCGATCCGCGCGACGCGCGACGAAGGCGCCACGTGGGAGTCGCCGACCGGTTTCGGCGCGTACACCGAGGTCCGCGGCATCGCGCGCTTGCAGGATGCGGCGCACACGCTGCTCGTGCTCGTGCAGAGTTCGGTCGGCGGCGGCAGCGCGGCGCTGTTCGCCTCGACCGACTACGGGCGCACGTTCACCAAGCGCTACCAGCACGCGAGCTCCGGCAAGTCGTCGCTGTGGGTCCCTCGGCGCGGCGCCGCGGCGAGCACCGACGTGTACCTCTTCGTCAAGGGCGCGTGCCATCGCTCGACCAACGGCGGCGCGAGCTTCTCTCCGCTCGGCGTCGCCGACGCGGGCGCGAGCGATTGCATCCTGACCGGCTCGGAGGCGGGCGCGCCGACGCTCTACGTCGCATTGAACAACGGCGGCACGTGGAAGCTCTGGCGCTCCGACAACGGAGGCGCGAGCTTCGTCAACCCGTTCACGATCGGCGGCTTCTACGGCACGCTCTGCGCTTCGAGCTTCAACCCGTCGATCGTCGTCTGGGGCGACATCGAGGCGCACCGCTCGACCAACGGCGGCGCGAGCTTCGCGAGCATCAACTCGTGGGGCTCGTACTACGGCAGTCCGGCGAACAAGCTCCACGCCGACCTCTTCGGCTTCGACGTGTTCGTCGATCCGGCGAACCCGAACAACGACCTGTGGTTCTTCGGCACCGACGGCGGGCTCTACAAGAGCACCGACTACGGCGCGACCGTGCACAACCTCTGCTTGTCGGGCCTCGGCGTGTCGCAGTACTACTCGACGCTGACGTCGAAGGCGACGCCGAGCCTGATCCAGGCGGGCGCGCAGGACCAGGGCTACCAGCGCGGCACGTTCACCGCGCCGTCCGGCTCGGGACCGTCGACCAACTTCGCGCAGCTGATCAGCGGCGACTACGGCCACCTGACGTCGTCCGACGGCTCGCATGCGCGCGTGATCTCGACGTACCCGGGCTTCATCCTGCTCGCCGAAGGCGAGACGACGGCGAGCCTCTCGACGCTGAACTTCCCGGCCGGTGCGTCGAGCGATTGGTTGCCCGCGGTCGTCGCCGATCCCCTCGATTCGAAGGTGTTCTACTTCCTCGGCAACCAGCTCTGGAAGTACACGCGCCAGCCGAACGGCACGTGGGTGACGACGCTGCAGTCGACGCAGAACTTCGCGATCGGCGGCAGCTACCTGACCGCGCTCGCGTTCGCTCCGACCGATCCCAATCGCGTGTACGCGGTCAACGACGGCGGACG
>JADLBP010000207.1 GCA_020847695.1 Planctomycetota bacterium | reverse complement strand
CCCGCCGCCGACTGGGACTGGCGAGCGCTCAGTGACTGAAGCGGCTCTCGCGGTCGGCGGCGACCGCGACCAGCTTCGCGCGCGCTCCCGCGTGACGGTCGGCGGGCAAGTCGCTCGCCACCCACTGCCCGAAGAGCTTCCACCGCAGGTGATCGCCGGTCAGGCGCCACTCCTCGAGCTCCGCGAAGCGGCGAGCGTGCCAACCGCGCTGGACCCCGTGCGCGCCGAACTTCGAGTCCTGGAAGCCGGGGCTCAGCGCAAGTAGCGCGAAACCGAGCGCGAGATCGAGCGCGAGCGGCACCCGCGGCAGCTCGCTCGTGCCAAGGAGCACACCCGCCGCCGCCGCGATGTACGCGACCAGCAAGACGACGCGGATCGCGCCACGGCGGCGCACGAACACCTCGACCGGCCCGACCGCCGCGCGGTTTCGCGCGAGCCAGCCGACGAGCACGGCGAGCCCGAGCCCGAGCAGCCCGGCGAGGCCCCAGAGGACCGCGGACACGGCGGAGGTCGAAAGCGCTTCCTGAGGCATGGTCGAGCGACGAAGTCTAACCGCCGGCGCATCGAAATCGCGCGCGTCGCTTCAGCGCTCGCCCCCCATCGCACCGAAAAAGGAAGCCCCACCATGGCATCCACCGATCCCACCACCGCACCGACGGCGGCGACGCCGGAAGTCTGGCTGCTCTCGGCCCTCACGCAAGTCGTCGACGCCGGCGCGATCGACCTGCCCCTGATGCCCGAGGCCGCCGCCCAGATCATGGATCTGGTCAACGATCCGAAGGCGGACGCGAAGAAGCTCGCGGTGATCCTCCAACGCGATCCGTCGCTCGCCAGCCACGTGCTGCGAGTCGCCAACTCGACCGCCTTCGCGCCGCGCGAGCCGATCGTGTCGCTGCAGCAAGCGATCTCGCGCCTCGGCATGACCAACCTCACGCAGATCGCCACCGCGGTCGCCGTGAAGTCGAAGGTGTTCCAGGTGCGCGGCTACGAGGACCTGTTGCGCGACGTGTGGTTCCACTCGGCGACCGCCGGAGCGTACGCGAAGGAAGTCGCGCGCCTGCGCCGGCACAACGTCGAGGGCGCGTTCCTCTGCGGGCTCTTGCACGACATCGGCAAGCCGATCGTCCTGCAATCCGCCGTCGACCTCGCCGCGCAGAAGGGCGTCAAGGTCGAGCGCGCGGTGATGGAGGCGGCCATGGACGCGCTGCACGGCCGTGTCGGTTCGTTGCTGGCGTCGAAGTGGAAGCTGCCCGCGTTCATGCAGAGCGTGATGGTCCACCACCACGACCCGGCGAACGCCAAGGAGCACGTCGAGGACACCCGCATCGCGTGCCTCGCCGACCGGCTCTCGTACTGGGCGAAGGACGGCGACCCGGCGAAGGCCGAGGAGCTCCGGCGCCTGCCGGTGATCGCCGCGCTCAACCTCTACGCCGAGGACTGGCAAGCGCTGGTCGGCGCGCGCGAGCGCGTGCTCAAGATCGCGGAGGCGTACGCGTGAGCGGCTCGGTCCCGTCGTTCGACCTGGTCGTCGTCGGCTCCGGCCCGGGCGGCCAGAACGCCGCCGTGCAGGCCGCGAAGCTCGGCAAGACCGTGCTCTTGGTCGAGCGCGACACCGCGGTCGGCGGCGAATGCGTGCACCGCGGCACGATCCCGTCGAAGACGCTGCGCGAGAGCGCGATGACCGCGCTGCGGATGACGCAACTCGGCCTCGCGAACGGCCGGCTCGACGAACAGCAGATCGAGACGTCGAGCCTGATGAAGCGCCAAGAGCTCGTCACCGCCGCGCACGAGCACTACATCTCGAACCAGCTCGAGCGCAACGAGATCCAGGTCTGGAAGGGCCACGCGCGCTTCGTGTCGCCGTGGGAGCTCGAGATCACGTCGGTCGACGGCTCGTCGCGCCGCGCGCTCGGCTCGGCGGTGGTCGTCGCGACCGGCTCGCGCCCGCGCACGCCGCCGAACATCCCGATCGATCACGAGAGCGTGCTCGACTCCGATTCGATCCTGTCGATGATCTACGTGCCGCAGTCGCTGGTGGTGCTCGGCGCCGGCGTGATCGCGTGCGAGTACGCGTCGATCTTCGCCGCGCTCGGAACCAAGGTGACGCTCATCGACAAGGCGCCGCGCCCGCTGTCGTTCATGGAGCCCGAGCTGACCGATCGCTTCTGCACGTGGTTCGAGCGACACGGCGGTCGCTACCTGCCCGGCCGGCAGGTGAAGACGGTCGACTGGGACGGCGTCGCGACGGTGACGACGGTGCTCGAAGACGGCGAGACGATCGAGAGCGACAAGCTCCTGTGCGCGCTCGGCCGCATCGCGAACCTGCGCGGGCTCGACATCGAAGCCGCCGGGCTCAAGGCGACCGACCGCGGCTACCTGCGCGTCGACGCCAACTGCCGCACCGAAGTCCCGCACATCTACGCGGTCGGCGACGTGATCGGACCGCCGGCGCTCGCCGCGACGTCGATGGAGCAAGGCCGCCGCGCCGCGCGCCACGCATTCGGGCACGCGAACGACGCGATCGGCGGCACGACGCCGATCGGCATCTACACGATCCCCGAGATGGCGTGCGTCGGGCTCGGCGAGGCGCAAGCGCGCGAGAAACACGGCGAGGTGTTGGTCGGCTACGCGAAGTACGACGAGCTCGCCCGCGCGCAGATCAACGGCGACCGCGAGGGCCTGCTCAAGCTGATCGCCAGCGCCGACGGCAAGCAGGTGCTCGGCGCGCACGTGATCGGCGAGAGCGCGTCCGAGCTCGTCCACGTCGCGCAGCTCGCGATGATCGCCGGGATGACGCCCGAGGTGTTCATCGAGCAGATCTTCAACTTCCCGACGCTGGCCGAGGCGTATCGCGTCGCGGCGCTCGAGATCCTGGAGAAGCTCGAGAGCGCGAAGCGCGACCGCGCGCGCGCGACCGCCGCGAGCTGAGCCGCGCTCAGCGTTCGATGCCGCGGAACGTCCCGTCGGGCGCGACGACGGCGAGCGACCAGGCTTCGGAGGGAACCGCGGAGAGCGCGGCGGCGTGGGCTCGTTCGAACGCACGGAGGAACACGCGGAACTCGGCGTCGATCTCGGAGGAGAGCGACTGATCGATCCCGTCCCAGCGCCGCTCGACCGCTTGGCCGTCGACGACGCGCGTGAAGAGGAGCTCACTGGAGTCCGGGTGTCCATGCCGCACCGGCGGTCCGTCGAAGAGCCCGCTCTCGGCGAGTTCGGCGAGCAGGCGCTCGAGGCGCTCGGGCGCGATCCGGCCGATCCGCCGCTCGACCGTGCGCGAGCCGAGCGGTGCATCGAAGAGCACCACGCCGTCCGCCCAGACGACCAACGCGAAGTCGTGCCGGAAGAACCCGCCGCCAAAGCTCTCCACCCGCAGCTGGAGCGGGGACGCGCTCTTCGCGTCGAACGCTGGCGCCGGCGCGGCCGACGCGGGGCCGGCGCCGACGAGCACTCGTTCGAGCGCGCCCGCCTCGCGCCACAACTCGAGCGGCGTCAGCCCCCACCGGTCGCGCGCGTCGGGCTTCGCGCCGCGCTCGAGCAGGAGCTCCATCATCGGCCCGTCCTTCGCCAGCGCGGCGAGGTGCAATGGCGTCCGGCCGAGGTCCGTGCGCACCTCGAGCGCGTCGGTCCACATCAACGGCCGCGCCACGTCGCGCGACCCGCTGGTCGCCGCGAGATGGAGCGCGGTCCAGCCGTAGCGATCCTCGGCCAACCGCAACGCGCTCGACTTCCAGTTCGCGTCGACGAGCGCGCCGACGAGTTCCGCATGACCGAACTGCGCCGCGAGCGCGAGCGGCGAACGGCCGAGCGGATTGCCGGTGTCCGAGACGAGCTCGGGCGCGCGCGCCAGGAGCTCGTCGAGGATCTCGCGGCGTCCATAGATCGCCGCGAAGTGCGCCGCCGTGTTCCCGTCTTCGGTGCGCTTCGCCGGCGACGCCCCAGCGGCGAGCAGCCGCCGCGCGACGTCCGTCGAACCGTGCTCGGCGGCGATCAACAACGCCGTGCGGCCTTGACGAAGCGCGACCGTCGCGTCCACGTCTTCGACCGCCGGAAGCAGGAGCTCGACGAGCTCGGCCGTGCCGCGCTCGGAGGCGAGATGGAGTTCGTTGCCATGCCCGTAGGGTCCCGGGCCAACGCGCGCTCCGCGCTCGAGCAGCATGCGAGCGATCGCGGTCTTGCCGCTCCAACTCGCGAAGGCGAGCGCGGTCCAGCCGTCCTTCGTTCGGTGGTTCACATCCGCGCCGGCGGCGAGCAGGTGGCCGACGATCTCGAGGTGCCCCATCTTGGCGGCCCACATCAGCGGCGTCTGCGCTTGGTACTCGTGCTCGAGCGCGGCGCCATCGTGCAACAAGCGCTCGACCGCAGCCCGGTCTCCACGCCACGCGGCGTCGCAGAGCTCGTTGCGACTGCTCTGCGTCGCGCACGCGAGCCCGGCCAGGAGTACTGTCACGATCAGCAATCGCATGCACCGACCTCCACGGCCAGGGTCGCTCGCCGGCGATGTCTCCGCAAGCGCGGTCCCGTTCACCCTCGCGCGAACGGATCGCCGGCACCCGCAGCGACGAGCGAAGCGCGCGCGTCTTCCGCGAGTTTCGCGTAGCGCGGCGGCGTGCGGCGGATCAGCTCGAGCTCGCGCTCGGTGAGCTCGCGCTTGACCACCGCGGGGACGCCGACGACCAGCGAGCGCGGCGGCACCTGCATCCCCTCGCGGACCAGCGCGCCGGCGGCGACCAAGGAGCCCGCGCCGATCCGCGCGCCGTCGAGCACGCGCGCGCCGATCCCGATCAGGCAATCGT
>JADLBP010000206.1 GCA_020847695.1 Planctomycetota bacterium | reverse complement strand
CGACGCTCCTCGTCAGTGAAACGACGCCGACGGACGACTGCGCTCGACATCTCGGGCACCTCCAGGGTGCGCCGATCGTCGCGAGCGGGGCGGGGACGGGGAAGGTGTCCAGGTCCGGACGGTTACGCCTAAGCCAGAGCGAGTTCGCCCGCCGCGCGGGGATCGCGCAGGCAAACGTGTCGCGCTGGTCCCGCGAGCAATCTACGCCGATGCCCGTCGCATCGCCGTTCGTGACGGTGCCTGCCGTCGACGCTGTGCCGTCTTGGAAGCCGGACCGCACGTCGGCTGCCACGGAGATCTGGATTTGCGTCACTGGCGTCGACATCACTCTCGCGCACGCGGTCTCCTTGCCAGCGGCGAACTGACCGTTTCTTCCGCTCGCTCGGCGCCTTCCAGGGACGAGCAGTCCACGCGGCACGGTCGGCTCAGGTGGGGCGGGGCCCCGTTCGGCGGCTGCAGCGGTTGGCTTCGTCCGCACGCGAGCGACGACGCACGCCGCCCTGGGCGGTCGGTCATGGCCCACTTACGTAACATCATGACCCAAAATGGGTTCGACGAGCCAGTGCCGTGCGGTTCCGGGCGGTTCGCGCTCCGCTTGCGCGACCTCGTGGCCCGCCGGGTTTCTCCGCCGATTCATCCGGTCGGTACCGAGCTTCGATTGCCATTTCCGAGCCCTCCTAACAACAGCCCGTTAAGCACACGCCGACTTTCGCATCACCACCGGACCGGGTCCGATCTTGCGCGAATCACCCGTTGCGAAGCGTTCCGACGCGGAGAATCGCGATCGGCATTTCGTCCCCGATCACGACTCAAATCGATGTGCTTAACGCAGCCGTTCGTTAGGGCCATTTCTGTTAAGTGCAGGCTCTCTGCGCCGTCCGAGAGAGTCCGAGAGGGTCAATTTCCGGGTTCGGAACGACTATCCGGTGCGCCGAACTTAACAGCGCAACGGCGTCCGCGCGCCGCCGAACCCGCCGCCACATCTCTCGCCCGATTCGCCGCTTACGTGCGCGCGCACGAAAAAAGCCCGCGGGCATTTCACCCGCGGGCTCGATTCCGCTCGTGGCGGCTTGAATTGGCTCCCCAATCACGACTCGAACTTCCCGCGTCCGACTGAACACCCCGCCGCCCGACGCGTTCCTCACGTGCCATCGACGCTCCGCAATGAAGCCATCCCCACGAGCATCCACGATCAAGCCCAAAACATCCCCGCCCAGCACCAGCCGAGGGTCGCCGAGCGCAGCGCAGGCAACCCGAGCCGTCACCCCACCCTGTTTTTAGTGGGGTCCCCAAAAACCGTGAAGTCGGAAGGCCCGAGCGGAGGAGGCTCCGGCGCGAGGGCCAGCGCGACCTCGGGGCGTCTCGTCGCACGGGCCCTCGCGCCGGAGCCTCCTCCGCTCGGGCCGCGCTCCGCACCATTCCCGCAACCCCGCCGCGTTCAGCCGCCGGCGTTCTGCGCGGGTTCCTCGTCGTGCTTGCCCTGGTTCAAAAGCCGCAGGTTGTTGGTCGCGTCGCGCAAAGCGATCGTCGCGCTCTCTTGTGCGAACGAGTCCGTGTTCGGATCGTCGAGCACGCGCTTGCCCTCTTCGATCGCGCGCTCGTACAGCGACCGCGCGCGATCGAAGTCGCGACGCAGGTTGTAGTGCAGCACGACCGCAGTGTCGTTCAGCAGCGCGGGGTTCGTCGGATCGAGCGCGAGTGCGGTCTCGTACGCGACGTATGCCTCTTCGAAGTGGTTCGTGTCGCGAGCGAGCAGAGCGTAGTTGTTCCAGAAGCCCGCGTGGTTGCCGAGACCCTCGGCTGCGAGGCGGAACATCTCGCGGGCGCCGTCCATGTCGTTCGCCTTGTACTTGGCGTCGGCGATCGACGAGATCGAGACGGCGACGTCGGCGGCTTTCGGATCGCTCTGGATGCAGCGGATCAGGAGGTCGCGATCGGCCTGCGCCAACTCGGTCAGCATCTTCGCAGCTGCGTCGTGGTCGCCGTCGGCGATCTTGCCCTTCGCGATCTGCAAGCCGCAGTCGGTCTTGAATTGCGGTTCGAGCCGCGTCGCCTCGGCGAAGTCGGCCTTTGCCTTGTCGTAGTCGCGCGCGAGCATGCGTGCCTTGCCGCGGTAGTAGAACGCCGTTGCCAGCGTGCGCTTGCCGGACTCGGTCGTCGCGCCTTTGCGCGCGCCGTCGACGACGGCGTCGAGCAGCTTGACCAGGCGTTCCTTGCTCTCGCGCGATTCGGACAGCAGTTCGCTGAGGTTCACGAAGCTGTCGTTCTGCGACGGATCCGCGACCAGCGACTTGTGGAACCAGGAGATCGCGTCTTCGGTCTCGCCGGTCTGCTTCGCCAACCAGCCGAGTCCGTTCATGCCGATCGCGTTCTTCGGGTCGATCGCGAGGATCGCGCGGTAGGCGTCCTCGCTCTGCTTCTTCTCCTCGCGTGCGGCGATCGGATCGGCGGGCGCCGCCTGTACGTAAAGCCGGAAGCGGACGCCGCCGAGTCCGATCAAGGACGGCACGTGCTTCGGATCGATGTTCAGCGCGCGTCCGAAGCAATGCACCGCGTCCGCGTCGTCGTACCGCGCGATCGCGATTTGACCGGCTCCCCACCACGCGTCGGCGCTCCTCAGTGCGTCGCCGGCTTGTTCGTAGAAGCGGCGCGCGTCGATCATCGCCATGTCGGCCACTTGGCCGTCGCCTTCGGCGAGCTTCGTCATCGCTTGACCATGCAGCGCGCGCGCGAGGTCGAGCTCGATCGCGGCGCTCTTCTGCGTGGAGTATGCGCGCGAGAAATGCCCGACGGCGTCGTCGTAGAGGCCGAGCGCTGATTCACTCGCGGCGAGGCCGAGCAACGCGCGGACGTCGTTCGCGTCGATCTCGACCAACGCGGCGTATGCGGCGCGGGCTTCCTCGTGCTTGCCGCTGGCCGCGAGCTTCGCGGCCGCGGCCAACGCGGCTTCGTCGACGGTGGCGCGAGGTGCGACCTCCGCAGCCGGAGTCTCCGGAGCCACCACGGGATCCTGCGCGAGCGCGTGCGGCGCGAGGCCACACAAGAGGATCAACGACGACTTCGAGAAGGCGAGAACCATGAGTGCGATCCGTAGCGAGGAAGGGGAGAGGAACCGGCGCCTCGAGATGGATGCCGTCGCCGTGGGGCGCGGCTCGTTCGATCAGGGACTCTCGGACTCGGACGATCCCGCGACGCGTTCCGCGTCGGCGGCGTGGATGGCTTCGATGCTGCGTGCGATGAACGCGTCGAGCGCGGGATCGCCCGCGCGTTGAGCCGCGGCCCAACGCGCGAGTTGAACCACGCGCGCTTCGTCGTCGCGACCGACGACGAACTTCTGGCGCACGGCGCACTCTTCGGCAAGGTCGGCTTCGAGCAACGTCGTCACCGCGGCGATGTCGCCTGCGTCGAGAGCCGCGCGCAAGCGACGTTTCATCGCGAGCGTTTCGCGCTCGCGGGCGAGGTCGGGACGCTCGGGGTCGAACGCGGCGAGTCTTGCGAACGCGGAGTCCGCGTCGTCGAAGCGATCGCGCTCGGTCAGCAGTTTGCCGTGGTTCAACATCGCGTCACCCCACGCCGAGCGCATGTCGGCCTCGGCCGCCGGATCGTCCTTCACGTTCGGATACTGCCCCGCGCCGAGTTCCACCGCACGCTCGAGCAACCGCTCGGCCTCGTCCAAGTCGCGGTGCAGGTGATAGAGCAGGATCAGCGCGGTGTCGTTGACGTAGCGCACGTTGTCGGGCGCGAGCTCGATGCACTTGCGGTAGGCAGCGTACGACTCTTCGTACTTCGCGGCCTCGCGCGCGAAGAAGCCGAGGTTGTTCCACCAGTCCGCGCGAT